>JAYVRQ010000122.1:0-7625 GCA_043776145.1 Chthoniobacteraceae bacterium | reverse complement strand
CGCTCACCGAAGTGCGGAGCAACATCGCGGAGAAGCCCGGCTTGAATGCGTGGCAGCCGAAAGGCGCGGAGACGCCGGTGGTCACGATCAACACGACGGGCGCGGAAGTGAAGTTCAGCACGATCACGCTGCCCGCCCGCGCCGTCTCGCTGCATCCGGGGCCGCAGATCGCGATCAGCGCGGTGTGGCGCAGTCCGGTCGCGGGGAAAGTGCGCGTGAGTGCGAAGCTGCGCGACGCCGATCCGAATTGCGGCGACGGCATCGCGTGGGAAGTGCGGCACGCCGCCAAAACCATCGGCAGCGGGACGATGGACAACGCGGGCCGCGCCGAATTTCCCGAAACGGAAATCGCCGCGCAAAAAGGCGAACTCGTGCAACTCGTGATCCGCCCGCGCGGCGAATACACCTGCGATTCGACGGAGACGGAATTTCTGCTGCGCGGCGAGGACGGGACGGTTTGGGATTTGCGTGACACGCTGGCGAGCGGCGCGCAGCAGGGTCACGACGGTGTGTGGTGGCTGTGCGGCGGCGAAGGCGCGGAGCTTGGCGACACGTCGGACCGCGCCTTGCTCGAAAAAGAAAAGGGGGAACTCGCGGCTGCGATTGCGAAAGTCGATTTCGCGCAGGGCTTGCAGGAGGGCGGCATCCCGGCCACGCCGTACGAAGGCTTTCACGATGCGCGCATCCATGTGCGCGGGCGTTACGACCGGCTCGGCGAACCGCGTCCGCGCATGTTCCCCGCGCTGCTCGCCGACGCGCCTCCCGCGGCGGTCGAGGGCAGCGGGCGTGTCGAACTGGCGAAGTGGATTGCGAGCGCGGAAAATCCGCTGACCGCGCGCGTGATGGTGAACCGCATCTGGCAGCATCACTTCGGCGAAGGCATCGTGCGGACTCCGAATAATTTCGGAAAACTCGGCACGCCGCCGACGCATCCCGAGTTGCTCGACTGGCTCGCGACGGAGTTCGTGAAATCCGGCTGGTCCATCAAAGCGATGCACCGCGCGATCATGCTTTCCGCGACGTATCAGCAGTCGAGCATCCCGACGCCCGAGACATTGAAAATCGATCCGGGAAATCTTCTCTTCAGCCGAATGAACCGCCGTCGTCTCGATGCGGAAGAGATTCGCGACAGCCTCCTCGTCGCGTCGGGAAAACTCGATCGCACGCTCGGCGGCCCGTCGATTCGCGATCTGCCAACGAACCGCCGCACGCTTTACGTGATGACGATCCGCTCCGACCGCGCGACGTATCAATCGCTCTTCGACGCCGCGGATTCGACTTCGATTGTCGAGCAGCGCAACGCCTCGACCGTCGCCCCGCAGGCGCTTTTCCTCCTCAATCACCCATTCGCCCTCGCGCAATCCGAAGCCCTCGCGCAACGCCTTCCCGACATCGACTCGCTTTACCAAAATTTGTTTTCCCGCAACGCGACCGGCGAAGAGAAACGCCTCGGCACCGCCGCCATCGCCAAGCTCGGTTTCGCGCAGTATTGCCACGCGCTGGTTTGCGCGAACGAGTTCGTGTATGTGGATTGAACCATGACCGCCGCAGAAGCATTCCAATCCGTGACCGGCGGCGGCGCGAATGACTTCGCGGATGTCGTTCAAATCCTCGCGCTGCATCCGCCTTGGTGCCTGATCGGCGGGCTTGCGGTGAACTGTTTTGTCGATCCCGTCTATACGCTCGACGCCGATCTCGTGGTGGTTTCCGAGACGCTTCCCGCGATCGAATCCGCGCTCGCGGTGGCGGGATTCGTCACGCGCCGGTTTCCACATTCGCTCAACGCGCAGCGCGGACGCAGCCAGTTGCAAATCCAGTTTTCGACCGACCCGCGATATGCGGAGTTCGTCCACTTCACCGAGGAGCGCGAGGTTCTGGGCGTCAAAGTCCGCGTTGCCACATTGGAAAACTTGATTCGCGGAAAAGTATGGGCGTGGCGTGATCCCGCGCGCCGCGCCAGCAAACGAAAGAAGGACGAACTCGATCTGCTCCGAATCGCGGAGGCATATCCGAATCTTCGATCCCAAATCCCTCCCGAGATCGTCGCGCAGCTATGACCGCCGCCATCTCCCGCCGCCAAATGCTCCGGCGCTTTGCGAGCGGATTTGGGATGCTCGGCTTGAGCGGAATGCTCGCGAACGATTTCGCACGCGGCGCTCTCGCTTCGGATGTGAATCCACTCGCGCCGCGGCTCCCGATGTTTCCGCCAAAAGCGAAGCGCGTGATTTTTCTCTTCATGTCCGGCGGGCCTTCGCACGTCGATCTCTTCGATCCGAAACCGCGACTCGCGCGCGACAACGGGCAGCCGCTTCCTTTTGAAAAACCGAAGCTCGAACGCACCAGGACCGGCAATCTGCTCGGCTCGCCGTGGAGCTTTCAAAAGCACGGCGATGCGGGAATCGAGATGTCTGAACTGCTGCCGTATCTCGGAAGCTGCGCGGACGATCTCTGCGTCATCCGCTCGATGGTCGCGGACAACATCAATCACAACGGCGCGTGCCTCCAGATGAACACGGGCGAGCAGGCGTTCTCGCGGCCGAGCATGGGCTCGTGGCTGCTCTACGGGCTCGGCTCGGAGAATCAGGATTTGCCGGGCTTCGTAGTCATCAGCCCGTCGCAACCCGCGCAGGGTGCGCCGTTGTGGAGTTCGAGTTTTTTGCCCGCGGCGTATCAGGGCACGCTCGTTGGCGACTTAAAAAACCCGATCGCGAATCTCGGCAACGCGCGCTTTTCCACCGCGCAGCAACGCGACGAACTCGATCTGCTCCAGCAAATCAACCGGCTGCACCAGCAGCAGCACGAAGAGGACAGCCGGCTCAGCGCGCGCATCGAATCCTTTGAACTCGCGTTCCGAATGCAGGCGCGTGCGCCGGAGGCGTTCGATGTCGAACGCGAATCGCCGGAGACGAAAAAACTCTACGGCCTCGACGATCCGGTGACGGAAACATTCGGGCGGCAATGCCTGATGGCGCGGCGGCTCAGCGAGCGCGGCGTGCGGATGGTGCAGGTCTATCACACGACGACCTCGAAGCGTTCGAGCTGCCAGCTTTGGGATCAGCACGGCAGCCTGCGCACCGAGCTGCCGAATAACTGCGCCGCGACCGACCAGCCGATCGCCGGCTTGCTCAAGGATCTGAAAGCGCGCGGACTTTTGCAGGACACGCTCATCGTGTGGGGTGGCGAATTCGGACGCACGCCGACCGCCGAGGGAAACGACGGGCGCGAGCATCATCCGTTCGGTTTCACGATGTGGCTCGCGGGTGGCGGCGTGAAGGCCGGGCTGGCGTACGGCGCGACGGATGAATTCGGCTGGCACGCGCAGGAAAATCCGGTCCACGTCCACGACCTGCACGCGACAATTTTGCACCTGCTCGGCATCGACCACGAGAAACTCACCTATCGCTACAGCGGCCGCGATTTTCGCCTGACCGACGTGCATGGCCGCGTGGTGCGCGACATTCTCGCCGCTTGATTTAAGAATCGACGCGCGCCGCCCGCGCCGGAAAGCTCGCGCCGATTCGATGACTGCCGGACGCGCCATTCCGATCCTGATTTCGACGCTGCTTCTCGCGGGATGCACCGACACGCGCGGGCGCGCGCTGAAAACGATGGAGCATTTCAAGCCCGCGCAACTCCGCCGCGAGGTCGCGCTTTATTACAAAAACATTTTTGCGGAGCACCAGAAGACGAGCGTCCCGGTGGGTGCGAAATTTTGGTCGGAGGCGTTCACCGCGCTGCGCCCCGAGCGCATCACCGCCTACCCCGATGGCTTCGCATTTTGCCTCGAGACCAATGGCGATGCGGAGTCCGGTCTTTACATCGTTCCCGAGGGAATGGACGTTGCGCCGAAGCCGACTGCCTGGGCCTCGTACGAGAAGCTCCACGAAGGAATCTATTGGTATTCCTTCAAGCCCTGAACCGGGCGGGCCACCCACGACTTCATGTTCCCACCCATCCTCGCCACACTTTCCCCGAACGGCCTGCTCGCCCTCGCGCTCGCCACCATCATCGGCCTCGTGCTGCTCATCGCGCGCTTCAAATGCAATGCGATCATCGCCCTGATTCTCGCCACGCTGGTCGTCGGCGTCGGCTCGGGAATGCCGCTCGTCACCATCGCCGAACACGCCGACCCGAATCTGCCCGGCAAGATGATCCCCGAACAACTCGGCGTCGCCGCCGCGTTCGAGGCGGGTGTGGGCAAGACGCTCGGCTTTCTCGCGATGGTCATCGGCCTCGGCACGATGCTCGGAAAAATGCTCGGGGAATCCGGCGCGGCGCACGTCATCGCGGAGCGGCTCACCGTGTGGTTCGGAAAAGAGCGGCTCGATTACGCGATCATGATTGCCGCGTTCATCATCGGCGTGTCCGTCTTTTTTCAAGTGGGCGTGCTGCTGCTCGGGCCGGTTGTCTTTGCGCTCGCGCGCGAAACGCGAACGCCGATCTTGCGCCTCGGGCTGCCACTCGCGGCGGGCATGTCCACCGCGCACGGACTCATCCCACCGCATCCCGGCCCGATGGCCGCGATCGGTCTGCTCCACGCTGATGTCGGCAAAACCATTTTGTGGTCCGTCTTCGTCGTTGGCCCGCCCGTCGCGCTCATGACCGGGCCGCTGCTCGGGCGCTGGGTGACGCCGCGCGTGCCACTCGAATTCGGCGGACTCGGTGCGACCGCCTGCGCCGTGCCAAGCGCACCGAGGCGTCCCGGGTTCGGCGTGAGCCTTTTCACCATGCTGCTCCCGGTGCTGCTCATGCTCGTCACCACCGTCGCCGATATTCGCCTGCCCGCGGGCGATGCCCTGCGCGGATGGGCGGACTTCATCGGCTCGCCCACCGTCGCGATGCTCATCGCCGTGCTCGTTTCGTTTTGGACGTTCGGGAAAAACTGCGGACTGCGCGCCGAGCAGATTTTGAAATTCTCCGAAGAATGCCTCGCGCCCGTCGCCTCCGTGCTGCTCGTCATCGCCGCGGGCGCGGGCTTTAGCAAAGTGCTGAGCGTCTCCGGCATCGGCGACGCGCTCGCGGTCTTCGGCAAATCGCTGCATCTCTCGCCGCTGCTGCTTGGCTGGATGATCGCGGGCTTGATGCGCGTGGCCGTGGGTTCCGCGACCGTTTCGGTGACGACCGCCGCGGGCATCATGGTGCCAATCGTGAACGCCGATCCCACCATCAACAAAGAACTGCTCGTCCTCGCGATGGGCGCGGGCTCGCTCATCCTCTCGCATGTCAACGACGGCGGATTTTGGCTCGTGAAGGAATACTTCGGCATGACCATCCCGCAGACCTTGAAAACGTGGACCGTCGTTGAAACAGGCATCGCCTGCGGGTCGATCATTCTCATCCTCATCGTGAACGCGCTGCTGTAATATGCGTCAGCCCCGATTCTTGGGGCGCATGACGTTGACGGGGTGGGGCCGCTCGGCGAGGGTGCGCCGATGAACCGTCTCCCCGGATTGCTTCTACTTTTCATCGGACTTTTCGCCGCTCCTTTCAGCCGGGCGCAAACTCCGCGCGACACCACGATCGAGGTGACCGCCGCCGTGCAGGAATCTCCGCCGCAAATCGCGCTAACTTGGCGGGCGACCTTCTATCCTGTCGCGTTGCAAAAGATCTTTCGGAAGCCAAAGGGTGCGCCGGTCTGGACCGATCTCGCGCCGCTGGCCACAAGCGCCACAGGCTATGTCGATACCGCTGTGGCTGCCGGTGTGTCTTATGAATACTTCGTCTTCCGCATTTTCAGCACCACCGATCCGGGCTCGGCGTCGGGTTATGTAAATGCAGGCATCCGCCTTCCACTCGTGCCATCGCGCGGACGCGCGATTCTGCTCGTCGATGATACGATGGCCGCTGGGCTGGCTGCGGAACTCGCCCGCTTTGCCGAAGACCTGGCCGGCGATGGCTGGACGGTTGCGCGGCAGGATGTGCCACGCGCCGGGACGGTGGCTGCGACGAAGGCGATCATCCAGACACTCTACAATGCCGACCCAGCCAATACGCGGAGCCTGATTCTCTTCGGCCATGTGCCAGTGCCATACTCCGGCGACCTGAATCCCGACGGCCATCCCGATCACCGGGGAGCATGGCCCGCCGATGTCTATTACGGCGAGTTGAATGGGACGTGGACCGATTCGAGCGTCAACAATGTCGCCGCGTATCGGTTTGAAAATCGGAACGCGCCGGGCGATGGAAAGTTTGACCAGAGCGGACTGCCGAGCAGCGTCGAATTGGAAGTCGGTCGCATCGACCTGGCTAACATGACCGGTCCTCTGCCCGGCGATACCGAGACTGATTTGCTCCGGCGCTATCTGGATCGCGACCATTCCTTCCGGCAAAGAAGCGGAGCCTTCGCAGACATCCCGCGTCGTGGGTTGATCGATGATAACTTCGGATACTTTGGCGGGGAGGCTTTCCCGGCGAGTGGCTGGCGAAACTTTACCTCCTTCTTCGGGTCGGCACCCGGCAGCATCGATCAACAGGATTGGTTTGGGACGCTTCAGACCGACAAGTATCTGTGGGCCTACGGCTGCGGAGGAGGCAGCTATAACAGCGCCATCGGTGTTGGCACGACCACGGACTTTGCCACGAAGACCAGTCTGGCCGTTTTTAACATGCTCTTTGGCAGTTATTTCGGCGATTGGGACATCGCCGACAGCTTCCTGCGCGCGCCGCTCGCCGGGCAACCGGACTCCTTCGGGCTGGTGAATATGTGGGCGGGCCGTCCCCACTGGCATCTCTATCACATGGCGCTGGGCGAGACGGTGGGATACGGTGCGAAGACGACACAGAACAACGCGGGCTTTGCATCGGGAGGTTATGTCCTGAACCTTGCTGGACGCGGCGTGCATATCGCGCTCATGGGTGATCCAACCCTGCGGCTGCATCCGGTCCTGCCGATCACGAATCTTGTGGTGGATTCCAGCTCGGGAATGCCATCGCTAACCTGGACTGCATCCGCGGATACGAACATCGAAGGTTACTCCGTGTTGCGCGCCAGTACGCCGGCGGGTCCGTTCGATAGCATCGGTGGGGCGTTGATCGCGGGGACGAATTTTACCGATCGCACGGGGACGCCGGGACAGAGCTATAGCTATCAAGTGCGTGCCGTGAAGCTGGAGACAAGCGCGAGTGGAACTTACCTTAACAATAGTCAGGGTGTCTTTGGCAGCGGCAGCTTTGCCGGATCGGTCAGTCGCGAAATACAAGTCTCCACTAACGGCCACACCATCCCGAGCGGAGACACACTTGCCGCTGATTTTGGCGGCGCGGAGGCGAATGTGCAGACGGTGACACGGACCTTCACCATCGCGAACGATGGGACTGGCACCTTGAATCTAACCGGGATGCCCGTGGTGCAAATCAGCGGGGCAGGGGACTTCAGCGTGGTGGCCCAGCCGGTGAACTCGGTTGCAGGTTTGGGAAATATCACCTTTCAAATCGTCTTCGCACCCACGGTGATTGGAGCGCGCACGGCCATTGTGAGCATCGCCAGCGACGACGCCGACGAGGCTTCTTACCTGTTCACCATCGCAGGCACCGGCCTCACGCCCACGCCCGAGATCGATTTAAGTCTCGCAACCATCGCCAGAACCGTCCTGCCCAACGCTTCGGCCACCGCGCCAGTGACCATC
>JAYVRQ010000121.1:0-7628 GCA_043776145.1 Chthoniobacteraceae bacterium | reverse complement strand
GTGTAAATCGAGCACCGTCCCTGCGCGAGCGACTTGAAATGCAGTGCCGCCGCGACCAGCGATTTGCCCGAGCCAGTGGGCGTGTTGAGGATGACATTGCGCTCCTCGAAAAGTTCGAGCACCGCATTTTCCTGAGCCGGATACAGCGTGAGTCGGCGACCCTCGATGTATTCGAGAAAGCGTCCCAGCAGCACATCATTCGTGCGCTGATCGTCGGTGGGAATGAGTCGGGAAAGTGGAAAAGAATCGGTGACAGGCACGATGTGCATGGTGGCAGTTCCGGGTCAAAGCGCAGCAAGTTCGTTCGTCATCGTCCTCGACCGAGCCCACGAACTGGTGACACTGCCGCCGGCGCTCACCATGGATGAAACGCTCATCGAATCGGCAATCCAAACGCTGATGTCCGAGTTCCATCCCGAACTAATCTGGTGGTTTGGCTCCCACGCCTGGGGCACCCCCACCGGCGATCGCGATTTGGACCTGATGGTGGTCGTGCGCGACAGCGACGAACCCGCCATCCGGCGGTCGCAACGCGCGCTGCGCTGCTGGCAAGGGCTCCCGATGCCCAAGGACGTGATCGTTCCTGCGCCGCACCGCAGAGCCCCACGCGTGGCCCAAGTGGATCGTTACAAGCACCTGCGAGCCTCCCTCTTTCACCAAATCCTCACGCGCGGACGGAAGCTCTCTGGATGAATCCGCGCGGGAACTCGTCCGCGATTGGCTGGCTCGCGCCGTTCGGGATCTGCGTTCCGCGCGGCTGCTCGCGGCGGCGGACGATCCGCCGCCCGACATCGCCATCTTACCACTGCCAGCAGGCTGCGGAGAAATCCCTCAAGGCCTGGCTCCAAGGTAGTGGCTCAGTTTGGAAAAATCCTGTCATTCTGAGGTACGAAGAACCTCCGAGGAGGCGGAGGGGACAAGTGGGGGAAGGTGGCCGGGCGAGCCGACTATTTTCTTCTTCCGGCACGTTCTTGAAGCAGAAAATAGTCAGAGGTATTTCGCTCCGCTCAACATGACAGCACCTTTTCAAATTGTGCCACTACCCACGATCTTCTTGCCCAGGCAAAGCGCGCGTCGGAATCGCATCCCGATTTTACGCGACCCGACCCTGCGGCTGCGATGCTCACGCCCTGCGCGACCGCCTTTCGCTCTCCTGGAGGTTCCTACGAGCCGATGCCCACTCGTGAAGAGTTTGCTGAAGCCTTGGAGCACGCCGACGCGATCCCTGATTTCGTGGTCACCGCACTTCCCGCGAATGCGCAACCGTGAGAGTTCCAAAGACGGTGAGCGCAAGAATATTGTCCTGACCCTTTCCCCTTTCCCCTGACCCTTTCCCCAAGAAACGACCTCTTCCTCCCGGTCTGCTCGCCACCGCTGAACGCTTGCACGACGGTAGTGAATCGCTACCCTCCCGGCACCATGCCAGCGCTCGTCATCAAGTCTTTTCCTGAAGCTCTGCACGCCCGGCTCAAGCAGACCGCCGCGGCTCATCGTCGCTCGGTCACGCAAGAAACCATCCACCTGATCGAGTGGGCACTGGCCGCAGAACCTGCCGCCCAGCCAGCCCCGACCAAAGTTGGACCTTGGGCCAATCGCAAACTGCTGCCGGAATACAAGGCCCTGCTCGAATCCGGTGCGCTCGCTGGCGGAACAGACTCCACCATCGGCCTCTCCGAAGAACGGGACGCCCGATGACCTCGCTCTATTTCGACACCACTTACCTGGGCAAACTCCATTGGCCCGAGCCGGGCTCCAGCGATGTGATCGCCTGTGCTGCCGTCGCCGACGAACTCGTCTGCGCCCTTCATGGCCGGGCCGAGTTTCACTCCATCAGCCATCGGAAACTCCGCGAAGGACTCGCCGATGCCCACGCCACTCGCGTCGTCACTGCGCAATACGATGCCGACTGCGCCTCGGGTGCCATCCGCCTTCTCCCACTCACCGACGCCATCGTGGACCGCGTCGCCCAAGCCTTCGCTGCCGCCCCAGCCACCGCCTACCTCCGCGCCGCCGACGCTCTTCATCTCGCCAGCGCCGCCGAGCACGGCTTTACCGAAATCTACTCCAATGATCGCCACCTCCTTGCCGCCGCACCACTCTTCGGACTGCGAGGGGTAAATGTCATTGCGGTCATTCCGTAAGCCTCGAAGTTGTTCGCACTCGTTTCGCACTCGTTTCGCACTCGTTCCCAAGTTCCACTCGGAAACGCACGTTTCCCCGAAGCGGTGCTTCGTCCCGCTCCACGCCGCCGAAGTGAAACTTCGCCAACACAGCATTCCCAAGTGCAACTTGGGAACGAGGGCGAAAACCGCGCGGCGGAATCGCATCCCGATTTTACGCGACTCGACCATGCGGCGGCGATGCTCACGCCCTACGCGACCGCCTTTCGCTAACTTGGAAGTTCCTACGAGCCGATGCCCACTCGTGCAGAGTTTGCTGAAGCCTTGGAACACGCCGACGCGATCCATGATTTCGTGGTCACTGCACTTCCCGCGGATGCGCCACCGTGAGAATTCCAAAGACGGTGAGCGCAAGAATATTCTCCTGACCCTTTCCTGCTGATGACCCTTTCCTCGCTTTTCGGGGACGATGACCGATAGCGGGAGTTTCCGCACGTATGGCGGAGCCGCCTCAACGGACCGCGACATCTCTTTTGCTGGGAAGTCCTTGGAATGGTGTTTCTTTCGCACGAGTGTTCCGGCGATCATCGCGCTACTTCCCATGAAATCTCTCGCCCTCTCTCTCTTCACATTCACCTGTGCGGCTGTTCTCGCTGCTCCTCCCGAGCCTGGATTCCACGCCGTCACTATCGACAAGAAAGTCCAGATCGGCTATGAAGTCGCTGTCGCTGATGTAGATGGTGACAAACGCCCGGATATTCTCCTCGCGGATAAAAAGCAGTTTGTTTGGTACCGTAATCCCGGTGCGGAAAAGGTGCGCCAGCCTGCCGCTTGGACGAAGTTCGTCATTGCCGAAAATCTTACGGATCACGACAATGTTTGCATTGCCGCGAAGGACATTGACGGCGATGGCAAATGCGACATCGCCGTCGGTGCCGAATGGAACCCCAGCGATAGCGTCAATAGCGGTGCCGTCTTCTACCTCGCCCCGCCCGCTGATCGAACACAGCGATGGCAGCCGATAAAGTTTCCGAGAGTCGAGCCAACCACGCATCGGATGGGGTGGATCAAATTGGAAGATGGGAAATGGGGCCTCATCGTCGTTCCTCTTTACGGACGCGGAAACAACAAGGGTGAAGGAGCACCGGTGAAAGTCCTGCTCTACCACCCGCCAACGCCGCTCAATGATCCGAAGGGAGAGTGGAAGAGCGAGGTCATCGACGAATCAATGCACATTACAAGTAGCTTTTTGCCTCTCGCGACGCATGGTACGATTTCCGGGACAGGCGCGTTCGAACAGTACCTTGAGTTCACATTGCCGCTCGAAAAGGGCGTGGTGATTACCGGAAGGGAAGGTATTCCTTTTATGTTTCGAGCCAAAGGAACATGGCAAAAATGGGACGGCTTGCATCAAATCCTGCCGCCGAGCGGCGCGGGCGCCGTCGCAGTCGGCGAAATAAGGCTGAATTCAACCTTCGTGGCGACTATTGAGCCCATAGACGGAAACCAACTCGTCACCTACGCGGCTGCGGAACCCGGCGGAAAAATCACACGACGGGTTTTAACGAACCAGCTAATCGAAGGTTGTATGGTCAAGTGCATCAATAACTTTCCGAGCAGGATCGTGGTGGGCTGGCGCGGGAGCAAACCGAAAAAGAAGGGTGGCATCGCGCTTTGGACGCCGCTCGATGAGCAGGGCGAGAAATGGCGCGAGTCGGTCATCGACAGCGGAGGGATGGCTTGCGAAGATCTCAAGATAGCCGACCTTAATGGCGACGGAAAGCAGGACATTGTCGCTTCGGGCCGAGACACGAAAAACGTAAAGATTTATTTCAATGACACCGACCGCTGATATTTTCCGAGCTATGAAACACAATTTGAAACCAAACAGAAGGGGCAGTAAGAAACTCGTCCGATACATCGGGAAAGGATTATTGTTAGAAATAGTGTTGGTTCTGTCTGTATTCGTCACGCAAAGCTACTCACAAGATGACGGTTTGCGACAGACGCCGCCGACCAATTCCGCAAAGACCCTCCGGGAGGCATGTCTCCATCTCGCCGCGGAGACTATGCCGTCCGGTCTTGTGCCGAAGGATTCCGAGATTCAAACGAAACTAGCGTCATTGTTTGAAGCGTATATCAAAACGAGAAGGTATGATCTTAAACCCGAGTTTACCACAGGGTGGATTCACGCCTATTCTAGCGTGCATAAGGACGCGAGCAAATACGACGTGCCTCGGAATTTGATGAACAAAGGTGAGCGAATCGGCCCGCTGTGGGATGTTCATGTTGCAATGCTGACCCACCTATCCGATAAACAACTCGAGGATCTGGAAAAGAACGGCATTCTTTTGCCGGAGATTGGTTTCAAGATGTTTTTTGCGAATGTGAAGTACTTTTTTTCCTTACAACCTCGCAAAACTCTCGATTGGGACAAATCGACCACGGAGTTTCTAAGAAGACTTACAGAAACCAAGAAGCTTCTCGAAGAAAACCTGCACGAGAATCTATCTATCAATAGCCCTGAAAATTTCGGATTGCTGTACGCAGCGATGTACTTTCAATGCAAAAAGAGTGTCACTCTCGACAAAGAGTCCTTACCCGAGGCATTGCCGCAGATTAATGCTATTGACCGCCTGGTTCCGTTCATGGGAATGCGAGATCACAGTGAGCTGACTATTGGCGCGAGCCAGGAGGTCTTAAGCAGCCTAGGCAAAGATTTTTGCACGGCGGCTGAATATGCGGAGCTTATTACGGGAAGCAAAATCTATTCTTTGGATGATCTATATCATCCGAAAGAAAGATCGCTTGCGATTGCCTTTAACTGGTACCGGGTACAGAAAGCAATACCACTTGTTGGACTTGACGACCTAACAGCTGCAGTTCGGTCAATTATGGATGCACATGCGACGCCCTATTCAAAAGATAATTATAGTTCTCTAACAACGACTGTTGGGAATGCCGATCTCGTTACCACTTTTGAACACGCGGCAAAGAGATATGCGGTTGAGCGGACAGATCCAAGGAGCTGGCGCTATCTTGCGACCGGCGTAGCACTCATGGATTGCCTGATTGATGGGGTACATGTAGACAACGAAGCGGAGAGACAGGTATGGAGAGAGAAGAGTTTGGCATCCAGAACTGCCGCGATCATCGGCGATCGAAAATTGATCGTTTCGAGACCTTACTTCGTTCGCAGAGCGGAGACATTTCTCTTTTTGTGCGACGAACAGCTTATGGCGGTGAATGAAAGCATTGAAAAGTCCCGGGACCAACTGCGGCGACTCGGGCAATGAGAAGCCATGAGGAAGGGGTCGGTTCCAGTAAGGAGAAGGGGTCGGCGAGTAAGGAGAAGGGGTCGGTTCCGAATGGCGCTAAGATAAGCCCTCGTTGTCCGGTGCGCGGTAAGTGTTTCGATGGGGGATCACCCGCATTCGGCTGCGGTGTCGGGTTAGTAACTGGTATGGCTTCGGACGACGCTTGAGGGCTCGCGGCTCGTTGCGGTCGGGCCGCTGCGGGAGGAGGTCGCGGCTGATGATGACCAATAGGTTCTCATAGAGCCGCCGCTGGACCCGCGGTTTGCCAGTGGCCGCGTGGATCACAGGGGAGAAAAGGGGTCGTTTCTAGAATTTCGCTGTTGGGAAGGTGAGCGGGGGCAGAGCGAGACTCTCGACGTTCGGCAGCGCAGGCTCGCCCGAAGTCACCGACCTCCACTTGTCCCGTACGCCGCCGCCTCGGCCCGAAGTCACCGACCGGCACTTCAACCCGCGAAGGGCGAGAGCAGCGGAACCGGCTGGTTACCGTGGCGGCGGTAGATTTGGAAATGGGAGTCCACCGTGAAGATGGAATGCGCCGGCAACTCTTCCGCGACGATGACCAGGCAGGCATCCGCATAAGACATCGGCAAATCGCGGTAACGCGCCATTAGATCGAACGCGCGGTTTCCCATCGTCTCGAAGTCGAAGCGATTCACCAGCCAGCCCCGGCGAATCCAGCGATGCAAGACTTCCAAGGATGGCGGAAGCCGGTTCAGCAAAAACCATGTTTCCGAAAGGACCGCATCGCACGTCGCCATCGGCACACCGACGGAACGAAAAGCCTCTGTCGCCCACGGGTGATGCTGATCCTTGCGGTCGAGCAGAGCGACCAGCGCACCGGTATCGAGAACCACCCGCTGCATTACCGCCCGTAACCTTCCAGATACTTCGGGTTGGTGGAAAGGTCGCCCAGACTGCTGTCCACGCAGCCCAGATCATCCTTCATCAAGTCGTAGGCACTGAGTTCGGTGGCGCTCCCGGTCGGTGTCTCTGGTAGCGTTTTGATCAGGTCGAGCAGCACTTGGGCCGGTGGCACGGTCTGGCGGGCGCTCGCGGCTTCGAGGCGTGCGCGCAGTTCTTCGGGCAGTTCGATGGTCAGCGTGCTCATGGGTGCAAAGTAGAGGCGGGACGCGCCGCAGCAAGGCTTGAAGTGAGGCAGGGCGGGGTCGCAGGGCGGGGTCAGTCGCAGGACGTGGTTAGTCTGTGAAAGTTGCTCATTTCTCAAGGAATTGCAGATAGCCGCAGGGTTGGTTATGAAGAGGCATCCTGACGATTGCCGCATCGAAATAAACGAGCAATTTTCACAGACTGACCTCGCCTGCGCCTCCGACCCAACTTATTCAGCCTTCCGCCAATTCGCGCGCCACATCCCGAGCGCCATGCAGGATGCGCACGATGCACAGCGGTTCGGTGCCGATTTCATAGACGAGGAGATACCAGACGCGCACGGTATGAAAACGCACGGCGGCATCGGCGCAGAGGTCGCGGCGTCGATGCCCGATGTCGGGCCGTCGCCCCAGCAGCGCGCAGGCTTGCATGATGTCGTGCTCCAACTTGTCGGCTGCCGCCGGATTGCCGCCCGCCACGAAGGCCCAGACCTCGAACAAGTCCGAACGGGCCTCGTCGCTCAGGACGAATTCGTTCACTGTTCGCCGCCGCCACTCTGCCACTTCGACTTTTGTTCCGCCATCCACGCGGCCACCGCTTCGGGCGTGTGGACGCGCCCGGCGCGGGCGGATTCGAGTCCTTCGCTGATTTTTTCCCGCGCGCTAGCCTTCCATTCGTCATTCTCTCCCAAACGCATCATGGCCAGGCTCGCGGCGATGACTTCATCCGCCGTAGCATACGCTCCCTCCCCGAGTTTGTGCTGAATAAACTCTTCAAGGACTGGAGCGAGCGTTACGTTCATGGATTCCGAGTGTTCGCCTTGGGCTAGCCTTTGGTCAAGGCTGCACTGATGTTTTGGAGGGTCGTGTCGGCGATGCGGGATGGATACATCGACGCTTTGCCTCGGCGAAAGGGGTCATGGTTTAATGGCGCTCAATTAGGGGGGGAGAAGGGGTCGGTTCCAGAATTTCGCGGTAGCGTGCGTCAGAGACTGTGTAAAAAGTCATTTAGCGAGTCTGCGGAGCATGATGCGGGAGGCTTGAATGAGGATCATGGCTTCGCTGGAGGCAGTTTTGGTTTCGTA
>JAYVRQ010000120.1:0-7629 GCA_043776145.1 Chthoniobacteraceae bacterium | reverse complement strand
AACTTGGAAAGGTAAGTGCCGCACGCGCCGGGGAAGCCGAAAATCTTCCGCGCCTGAGCCGCGAACCGGCCAAACGTCGTATCGTCGCACAGGTGCTCGCGCAGTAGCTCAGACGACGCCCAACCCCACGCATCATCTTCGCCGCTACCTTGCCCGCCAGCCTCTTTGAAAACGAGGTCCGTCATGTTGTAGAGGGCTTCGCAGTTGTCCAAGATGTAGAGCAGGGAGCTTTGCGGCTCTTGCTCGAAAAGCGCGGCAGTCAGCCGGGGATGGTGGAAGTGATCGTGCCCGAAGCGCGAGGCGTGCTTGGTCTGTCTCAGCTCGGCAGGAATCTCCCACGAATGCAGGAACGCCACGAACGCGGGCAGCTCGGCGGTGATGACATCGCGGAAGGCCCGGCGCTCCTCTGGCGTGCCCGTGGGCATCGGCATGGGGTGAGACTCGCACAGCAGCAAAAGAATCTTGTCGCCGAAGTCGGAAGTGAGCGCGGGCAGTGCCTTCAATCTATCCACGTTGTTGTTGATCGAAAGCGAGACACGCCACCACGGGAAGAGCGTGAGGGCATCGCAGTATTTCGGGTGAAGCGCATGGCTCTCCGTGGCAATCAGCCGCTTCAATTCATCGGCCAGCAACACGCGGCTTTTGAAGTCGAGGCCGCTCGGCAGCTCTTGCATTGCCAGGTGTTCCGCGCCTCCCATCTCGGCGTTGAACGTCGTCTTGCCGAGCAAGTATTTCGTCGGATCGGCAGAGCGCCCGCCGAAAAGCGGCGTGATGACATGCTCTTGCAAAAAAGGCGTTGGAAGCCCCTGATCAATCCGAGCCGGCCTCGGACATTCCGGCGCGCTGGCGCAAATAGCGTCTCAGTCGCTCAACCTCGGTCGGCCGATTGCGATACCAGTCGGTGGACCAGATGCGAAAGATTTCCCAGCCACGGGCGCGGAGGATTTCTTCGCGCAAGCGGTCGCGGTCACGGGCTGTCGGGTGCGAGTGATACGGCGCACCGTCGCACTCGATCCCGCAGAGATAGCGGGCGGGCGAAGCGGGATCGGGGATGGCGAGGTCGATGAAGAAGCCCATCGTGCCGACTTGGAAATGCACCTCGAAGCCGAGGCCCTGGACGATGCGGCCAACGGAGCGCTCGAATTCAGAATCTGGCTCGCGCCGTGGACCGTCCGGTGAGTCGGGTAAGCGACCTGTCTCGGCGAACTTGAGGTAATTCCGTAAGTGAACAATCCCGTCTTCCGTGCGCTCCGCGCGCGGGAGAATTTGCTCCGACTTCATGCTGCTGACGACGACTGTCCGCAGGCGAGATCGACTGAAAAGCACATTGAGCCGCCGCCAACCGCCCGCACGATTGATGAGCGCGAATCGCTGCGCGACTTTGCCAGTCGCCACATCCGGGCCGTAGGTGAACGAGATAATCACGACATCTCGTTCATCGCCTTGGATGTTTTCCAAGTTGCGGATGATGACGGGGGCGGAAGGCTTGAAGGATTCGAGTGCCGAGGCCAGATCGGGCCACTCTCTGGTTTTCCGATCGAATAACTCTTCGATCAATTCCTGTTGTGTGCGGCTCATTGTGACCACGGCGACCGACTCCTGACGATCAACGGGGTGTCTCGCATTTAGGATGATGTGTTGGCTGAGCTGCCGAACGACCTCTTCGGCTTCCACCGGATTTCGGCGATTCGTGAAGTTTGCATTGGCGCAGTATTGCCATTTCACGCCGAGCGGCCCGTCCCCGATTTGCGTGGATGGCGGTATCAACAGTTTGCGGTCGTAGAAGAACTCATTGGAGTAGAGAATGAGGCTGTGATGCTGACTGCGGTAGTGCCAGCCTAGCGCCGGGGCCGAGAGGAATTTACTGAACACGTCGAGGACGCTTTCGAGTTCTTCTGCCGGCGCGGCTTCATCTTCGTCGTCTTCATCGCGCTCGGTGTGGACGGAGAACACGTCTGACGGCGGCATCTGTTTTGAGTCTCCGACAATGACGATCTGCTTCGCGCGTGCTAACGATCCCAACGAGTCCTCTGGGCGAACTTGCGATGCCTCATCGACAACGAGCACATCGAATTCGATTCGTCCGGGCGGAAGGAATTGCGCCACTGCTCCCGGCCCCATCATCCAACACGGCATCAACTGTTGGAGCGCATGACCGGATCGGCGCACGAGTTCACGCGCGGGAACGTGGCGCTTCTGCTTTCCGATTTCCCGGTCGATCAAAGAGAGGTTTGTGAGGTCGATCGCGCGTGGCCCATGACACCCCGCCGCAACATCTCCGCGCGGACGATAAACTTCGCGGGCCACGAAGGCGCGATTGAGGTGCGGTAGATTGCGGTCGCTGAATTGAAAGCTCTGCCGCGCAGTTTCCTTTTCGTGCCGCGCCATCTCAAATGCTTCCGGTCGCATCGTCTCCGCAACGCGAAGCCAGGCATCCCAAAACGCGGCGCGGGCGAGCGGAGCAAGAATTTGGACTGGCAAGCCGCGTTGTGTGAGGAACGACAGCAGTTCTTCGTTGCGGTGATCGAAGAACCACTTTCGCACTCGGAGATAATCGGCCCACTGCGGCAACATCGTGACGGAACCAATCGCTTCCTCAAAAGCCGTGATGACGTCGGGCGCGATGCGTTCCTGATTCGCAGCGGCGACGGCGGAGGACGAATCAATCTGCGCGAACGAGGCGAGTCCGTCAGCAGTTGTCCGCCACGCCTCAATCACCTCGGCCAGCTTGCCGGTGGCGTCGCGGAGTTGGATCAATCGCGGTGCGCTTTCGGTTTCGAGCAGCCAAGCTGTGCATGGCGCGGGCAAATCGCGGAGGGCGATGAATTCACGCACCCATTCAAACGTGCGCCTCAACGGATCGAGTGGCGTGTGATGGATGCCGCGATGTGCGACGCCGAGAAACGTGGGCTTGGCGACCAACTCCTCGATGCGAGCGCGAAGTGCGCGGAGGTTCAGTGCCGTGCCCACGGTTTCACGGATCGCGTCGAGCGTATCGTCCTCATTCGGGCGAACGCGCTCGATCTTCGTGAGCGGCCCGTCGAGCGATGCGCGTATCCGTGCAAGCAGCTCGCGCGCAGTGTCGCGCGATTGCACCGGCAGGCTGTCGCATGGCCCGGCAGCGCCCTGAGAAAGCAAAGCCTCGAATTCGCGGCTGCACTCGTCGAGTTGATCCGCGGAATCTTCGGTTGCGCTGACAGCCTCTGCGATAGGCACAGCCTGACCGAGCAGCGTTCGTGCAGAGGTGGAGCCAAGCCATTCAACAACGCTCCAAGCGAGCACCGCTGCGCCGCGCAACCGCTCCCAATTCGTTTCGATTCCACGAAAACCGGGACCGAGTGCGCGACGATGCGGAGCGTGGGTAGCCAATGCTTCAAGTCGCGACGGCCAGATTTCCAACTCGTTGAGGCGATCACACAACGCCGCATCCTTGAGGGCTTGTTTCGAGCGGAGGAACACCCGCGTTGCTTTCCGCGCGCGTGCGGCTTCGCCAAAGGGCCACCATGTTCGCCATGTTCCTTGCGCCGCATTCAATGTCTGACGAATCGCCGCGATCTGGTCGGACGGGGGCGCATCACGAAGGCGAAACCACGATTCGAGTTGTTGTTCGTCCTGCTGGAGAGATTGCGTTTCTGCTTGCGCTGCATCGAGCTTTTCGGAGGTCGTTGCCGACGCGAGGCAATCAGCCAAACAGCAATCGTCGCCGCGTCCAAGCTCGGCCCACAGTCGGCTGATTTTCGTCAGGCGAGCGTCCTCCGCCATTGTGGACGGAGCGCCTGACAGGCCGAGTGCCATCGCAATCTTTTCGGCAAGTTGTGCGCGGCGCTCGCCGAGTTCGCAAAGCTCTCGGAGTTGTTCCGCTGCCCGACGTAGCCCGGCGTAGTTGAGCGTTGTGAGCCACGGCAGTTTTTCGGCGATCTCAGCGCAAGCAGCTACGGCGTCGGTCAGTTCCGCATCCGCAAGCTCCGGCTTCTCGGCCAAAAGCTCTGCACGCGTTTGCGCGTGTGCGTGCCATGTCTCCATCGCCGACAAATACTCCGCGTAGTCCAGCAACGTATGTCCGGCGGCGACGCCAGAGGCGAGCGGTTGCTGCCATGACTCGGGAAGACTCTCCGGCAAGGCACTCGCGAGGCGGAGCGAACGGGCGGCCGTCATCCGCGATAAAGCTGCGGGGGATAACCCTGCGTCGCATTCATTCCATTGCTTCGCCGCCGCGAGCGACATTTCCAAGATTCTGCGCACGGCACCGACGCGCTCCTGAGTTACGATGGCCGTAGGATGGAAGCCCTCCCAAATGAGGACGCGCATCGGCACGCCATCATCGGCCAGGCGGCACAGTATTTCGGCCTGCTCGACGACGGCAGTGAGTTGGTCTTGTGCCGGACTCTCGCCGCGCTGGAACGCCGGAAACTCCGCGCCCGCGAAGCAGTGCCCCGTTGCTTCATCGAATTCCTCGCGCATCCAAACCGCGCTCCAAATCGTCTGCCAGAACGTGCAGCCCAATCCGTCGAGCGGCCGCTTCAGCGCATCCCAACTCCCGTTCAGTCCGTCGCGATGCCGCACCAAACGCTTCAACGCGTCGGTTCGTTCCGTTGGCTCAGGCGGTCGCACGGCAATTTCCAGCCGCTTTTTAACCTGCTCGTGAATCGCCTTCACGCTTGCCTGCCGTGAATGAAGTTCGAGGCAGTATTGCCCGATCTTCGCTTGATCGAGGCGATCCTTTACGACGTTCAGTGCCGCGAGTTTTTCAGCCATGAAGAGCACGGTCTTCCCCTGCGCGAGCGCCGTCGCGATGATGTTCGCAATCGTCTGACTCTTGCCCGTGCCCGGCGGGCCTTGAATGACCAGCGATTCGCCGCGTGAAACACGAATGAGCGCCCGCATTTGAGTGCCATCCGCATCGAGCACGGTGGGCAGCGGTTCATCGTGCATCGCTCGCTCAACTTCGCCGTCAGAAATACGCGGTTCACTGACTTTCTCGCGACCTTCGAGGGCAGCAGTGATCCACGGCTTTTCGAGCAGTGGTGCCTTCTCCGGCCACCGTTCCGGGTCGAGATCGCGCCAGATGACTTCCTTGAAAAATGTGAAGAACCCGACTCGCGCGGCGCGAATCACGCGCCACGGTTTCACCGCAACATCACTCGGCAGCATCGCGACAGCCTGCTCCACGGCGCAAAAGTAGTCCTCAATGTCGCCGAACCGGCTCCCCTCGCTTCCGCCGTTGGCATCGTCGGTGGATTCATACGATTCAAGCTCCAGAGAGAACGGCGAACGACGCAGCCGCAGAATCAAAGGCAGATTCGACGACACATCCTCGCCGTCGTGCTTGATCGTGTAGCGGTAAATCTTCACACCCATTCGCGGTCTGCGGCCTCGTCCCGGTTCATCGCCGGTTTCGTCGTCCTCCTCGATCCGCTCCAAATGCCGTTCAAGCTCAACGGGCACCAGCAGCAGCGGCGATAGTCGCGCTTTGTCCGGTTCATTCTGCGGGTCGTGCCATTCGAGGAAACCAAGCGCGAGGTAGAGAAGATTCGATCCCGTGGAATCCAGCATCGCTTTGCGCTGCGAGTGAATCGTGCGAAGCCGGTTGTCCAACTGTGCTGCCCGTAGCGCTACCGGCATCCGCTTCCTCTGCAACTCCAACGTCAACTCCTCGCCCGTGTCCTCGAAAGGTTCAGGCACCGGTTCATTTGAGCTTCCATCTGTGGCCTCCGGTATCGCTGGTGAGGGCGTCTCAACGGGGGCCGCGCAAATCGTGAGAGTCTTACCTTCGTCAACGAGCGTTGCGTAAAGCTCCGCGAGCGAAACCCGCCTCACTTTCAAAATCCGCCGTCCCGTGTCGCTATGGTTCAAAAGCCGATTCCGAAACGACAGATCGAGCAGCCTTTCGCGCAAGGCTTCAAGTCGGTCGCGGAGATCCATACTTCAACGAAGGGTCGCCAGTGTCATGGCTTGACCTTCAATCCCTCGCCCGCCGCCGCCTTCCGCTGCCGTTCATCGAAGCTATAAAAGACCTTCGCGCCGAGGAGCGCCGCCGCCGCGACGTGCAAGAGATCGAGGCTCCGCGTGGCCAGCGTCGGCGTGTAGCGGTCGCTCAATTCGCGCGCCTTGGTGTGCAATTCCACGCCGGGAATCGGCGTCTCGACAAACAGGCCGCTTTCCAATCCACCCTCGACAATCTCAAAGTAGGTGTCGCGCTGCGCGAGCGTGATGCGGCCCTGATTCACGGCGCGGTTGAAGGCATTGCGGATTTCGAGCTGGGAAAGCGGGATGAGCGCGAGCGGTTCTTTCATTGCTGCCGCTTCCTTGGACGCCGCCTCGCTGGTCGTCTCCTCAAGGTAAAGCGAGACGATGAAACCCGTGTCCGCGTAGTTCATGTGGTGTAGCTGTCCCGCTCCTCTTGCACGATGCTCGGATAGACCTTTGGATTGGGACCGAGGATTTCCCGCCGGATCGCCTTGAAGTCTGGCACCTGGAACTTGCGCGGCTTGGCCTTCGGCGCGGGCACGATGCGCGCGACGATCTTCCCGCGCTTGGTGAGTTCCACGGTTTCACCATCCTCGATCCAGCGGAAGACGCTGGGAAAGCGATTGCGGAGATCGGCGACGCTGGCGGTTTTCATCGTGAGACAAAGCAATCTCATTTCACTTGCACAGGCAAGCGACATTTGCGATTCTCGCCGTGCTGCCGCTATCAACGGCAGCCGCCGATTTCTGAAATAGGGACCATCAATCTCGCGGCGAAAACCAATGCAGAATCAGAGCCAGTCGAGAATAGCCATTCCGGGTGATATCGTATAAATCCGGCGCTGGAATCCGCAGATGACATCGTTCCAGAGCGTTGCGCCGTTCACCGTCCAGTCGCTCGTGCGCGACATGGTGATGCTGCCCGCATCGAAGCTCCACAGTTCGACGAGATAGGTCGCATTCGCCGTGAGCCCGCTCACCTTCACATCCAGTCCCGTGCCCACCGCGCCATTCACTGCGAAGATAAAGTCGCGCAACAACGCCGAGTCGGTGAGCGCGCCGCTGTTCGCCGGCAGGCCGCTGCGTTCGCGATCGTCCAGGACCACACCCACGCCAGGAATCGTGACCGTTAGCGCACCATAAGCCCGCGTCGCCGTGGTCTGCGTGGCAGTGGCTCCATCGAGGATGAATTCGCTGAACCCCGCCGAAGTATAAGTCGCGCCCGTGGCGCGGCCTGGCTGGCAGTGGTCGCCAAAGCCGAGGCGGCAATGCAGGCGGCGGCAAGTCGCAGTGGGAGTGAACGAGGGGGTGTTTTCATGGGGCCTCCTTTGAACTCTGGCACGCTGCCGGAAAGAACGGCGTCGGCAAGGGGAATGTAGGCGCGGCAGGCTTTGAACATTTAACGCCCAACTTTCAAAGATTTGCGCCGGTGCCCCGCGTGTGACACACTCCGCGATTCCATGCAGCACGGCATCGACCCCTGGCAAATCTGCGTTTTCGCCGCCGCCGCGCTTATCGTGGCGCTCAAGGCGTGGCACGGCTGGCGGCTGGGCGTGGCGCGGCAGGCCGTGGGGCTCGTGGCGCTGGTGTGCGCTTACTTTTGCGCGATCTTCGGCGGGCGCATGCTGGCTCCGGTGTTTTTTCTCCTCGGCGTTCCCAGCGG
>JAYVRQ010000119.1:0-2341 GCA_043776145.1 Chthoniobacteraceae bacterium | reverse complement strand
GCGCCTTGCCTTCCCATACCTTGATGGTTCCTTCCAAGTTCTCGATCTGGATATTGATCGATTTGCGGCGGCTTTCGAGCGCATCCTGACTTTGTTCCCTATAGGTCTGCAGCGATGCCTCCGCTTTTGCGATTTGCTCGTCGAACGCTATAATCGTCGGATGCTTGGGCTTTAGCGATACCGCGAGTTGTTGTCGGTCGGCTTTGAGTTGATTGAGATTTTGCTTGGCCTTGATATACTCACCCAGCACCCCGGGCAAGCCAGCCATCGCATCGGGCCTCCCTGTCTGTTTCTCACCCGTGGCCGAACCCCCGGAATTTCGATCCACATTCTGCTCCAAGTCGAGCAATTTCAGGAGGTCGAATTCGGTCTTATGCTCAGCGAGTTGCCGGTTCAGAAGGGAAAGGTAATTGGCGGCACTATTTCCGTCTTCCTTGAGAAAGCCGATGTTGTTTGCCTTCTGGAATTCATGCATCTCCTCCTCCTCCTTTTGCATATCCTTTTCCAACCGCACGAGTTCATCCTGGATTGCCACAGCGGCACCTTCCTGCCTGTTCGCGCGCATCTCTTTTTTCTTGGCGATGTATTCGTCCATGCACGCGTCTGCATAAGCCTGCGAGTAGGCGGGTGATTTGCCATAGACACTCAGGACAAAAATCGCGGCCTTCGGGAGCTGGCCGACCAACACCTTCACCTGCTCGGGCGGCAGATCCGGATGCATCGAATGCACGCGGGTCTCGGCTCCCCGGAGCACTTCCGCGCTCTGCATGAGCTCGATCTGGGTGCCGAAGAAATTCACAAGTTCCTCCGAATATGCAGCGGCAGATTCGCCGATCCGGAGCTGCCCGGAAACCATCAAGCGACCGCTCGATAGCCACGCTGGCGGCTGCTGCATCGCGGTCCAAGCGCCGATACACAGCCCGAGGCTGAGGAGGAGGAGGAGCACCCACCACCGCTTTTTAAGAAGAAACACATAGCGGATGCCTTGCACCCGCAAACGATTTACCGCAGAAGTCGCGGCGAGTGTTTGAGCCTGTGGAATAGCCATGTGGATGCAGTGGTTAGTAATTGATGAGACGCTCGGGGACGTAGATCAGGTCGCCAACTTTGAGGATCGGATCCCGCTCAAGGTGGCCTTTTTCCAGAATGTCCACAAGGTCCACGATGAAGGTGTCGGTCGCTTCGTTCGGCGCTTCCTTTTTCCTGCCGAAGACGTTTTTCCAAACGCTTTCCTTCTTCTTCGGCTGCATCTTCTTGAGCACTTCTGCCGTCGCGACAGGCACCCCGTCCTTCCGCCGCACGAGGCGGACGTTCCGCTTGTCGGCAAAATCGCCGACGCCATTTGCGCGGAGGATCGCCTGGCTGACCGTCATCGGATCTCCCGGCAAAAGCTCGAGGACGCCAGGGCTGCGCACCTGACCGGTGAGATAGACTTTCCCGCGTGATTTCGTGCCGATGACGTCCAGGCCCAAAATGACGGTGGCCTTTACGAAGTATTCCTTCTCGAGCAGCGGCTTAATCTCGTAGGCAATCTGCTTGCAAGTCTTGTCCAGCGCATAGACTCGTCCGACATGCGGGATCTCGATTTCGCCGCCATCGCTCACAAAGAGAGGATAGGGTTCATTCTTCTTTTCCTCGACGATACGCAGGCCCACACGGTCCCCCGGACCGAGTTTCACCGTGTCATTGAGCACCTCCATCGAGTTGGTGAAAGTCGCTGAGTTTGCTCCGATGGACTGGCCCACCGGTGCCCTATTCTCGATCGGCACGGGAGCATCCCCGCGGTTTGCCGCGGGCGGTGCCGCATCGGTCAAAAACGGGAGCAAGAACACAACAGCGCGGCATACCCAATGAGCACACAGTGATGCCGGGGAGAGGCGGGGACTCGATTTCATAATTGGAAATATAGAATGACTAAAACCGATATCCAAGTGAGAATGTGACCCGGTTTTGAGAATAACTCTCAGACTGCCGGACTGCACTTTTGTTCACATATTGATACCCCACCGAGAGGCCGAGGTGCTGGGTGATCTGAAATCCGGTGGAAAGATTCACTCCATATCGTGTGTAGTCCGAGGCGACAGTTCCGGCTATCGCGCTGCCACTCACGATGCCGACATCCTCAAAATACAGCCCCAAACCGAGCGTGACGCTCCTGTTCACCAGCCATGAGCCGCTGTAACGGACGGCGTTGACCTGCGTGTGGCCGCTGACTCCCTCCACATCGTCTGTGTGCGCAAAGTCCAGCCGATCCGAGTAATATTTGTTCAAGCGGTGCACGAATGACACGTTCGCATAATAGCCGGTCGGATCGCCCTGCGCCGGCTGGGCCGAAGTCGCG
>JAYVRQ010000118.1:0-7633 GCA_043776145.1 Chthoniobacteraceae bacterium | reverse complement strand
CTGTGCCAGCCGTTCTGGTAGTTCGCCTCGATGATTTCGTGGTAATTGCGGACATCGGATTCGCCGAGGAGCACGGTCTCGCGCGTGCGCAGATTGCTGCCCATGATCTCGGTGACGAGCACGCGCCCGCCGGTTTTTTTCGGCACGAGCCGCTGGCTGATGACGCAGCGCAGCGTGTCGGCGAGCCGCTGACGGATTTGATCCTCCTCGTCGCTCGTGAACATGCCGATGACGCGATTGATCGACTGCGACGCGCTGATGGTGTGGAGCGTGGAGAAAACGACGTGACCCGTCTCAGCGGCGGTGAGCGCGATCTCCATCGTGTCGCGGTCGCGTATTTCGCCGACGAGGATCACCTTCGGCGCCTGCCGGAGCGCGGCGCGGAGGCCCATCGCGAAGTCCGAAAAATCTCGCCCGAGTTCGCGCTGGCTGAAGGTGGCCTTGAGATGCGGATGCAGGAATTCGATCGGGTCTTCGAGCGTGACCATGTGAATCTCGGAGGTCAGGTTCACTTCGTTCAGCATCGCCGCGAGCGTGGTCGTCTTGCCCGAGCCGGTTGCGCCGGTGACGAAGATGATGCCGGTCTTTTCCTTGATGATCTGTTTGCAAATCGGCGGCAGTTTCAGCCCGTCGCAAGTAGGGATCTGCGTGTTCAGCTTCCGCATCACGATGGCGTGATTGCCGTTCTGGCGGAAGATGTTCACGCGAAAACGGGCGACGTTCGGCACGGCGTAGCTGGTGTCGCAGGAGCCGTTGTTTTTGAGGTCGCTTTTCAGCCGCTCGTTGTCGCCCATGAGCTTCGCGGCGACCGCCTGCGTGTGCGCCGGCTGGAGCACGGGCATGAAGCACGGAACATCGACGCCCTTGAGCTTGCCATACACCTCGACCTGCGGCGGACGCCCGACGACGAAGAGCAAATCGGACACGCCATCGCCCGCCTTCAGCATCTCGGAGAGCACCGTGTCGAAAGAAATAGTCTCGGGATTGGCCATAGATTGTCGCCACTTACCAACCATTTTTCATACCAGCACCGCGCGGCAATTGGCTCGACGGCGCGGGTGGCGTCGCGCAGAAAACGGCGCATGAAATCCCGCACTCCATTTTCCCTCAAAGGCCGCGTCGCGCTCGTGACGGGCAGCACCACCGGGCTCGGCAAGGCGATGGCGCTCGCGCTGGGACGCGCGGGCGCGCAGGTCGCGCTGAATTTTCAAAACAACGCGGCGCGCGCGAGGCAGGCGTTCGAGGATTTTGCCAAAGCGGGGTGCGCGGGAATGCTCGTGCGCGGCGACGTGACGAGCGAAACAGACGTGGCGCGCATGATCGCGAAAATCACCGCGAAGCTGGGAACGCCGGACATCCTCGTGCTGAACGCCACGCCCGCGCAGCCGCAGAAGCCCATCGAGGAATACGACTGGGCGTTCTATCAGCAGATGCTCGATTTTTTCATCAAAAGCCCCTACCTGCTCACGCGCGCGTGCCTGCCCCACATGAAGCGGCAGCGTTGGGGGCGCATCATCAACATCGGCTCCGAAGTGGTCGCGCGCGGCGTGCCGAATTTCACCGCCTACGTCGCGGCGAAAGGCGGCCAGAACGGCTTCACGCGCGGCCTCGCCACGGAAGTCGCGCGCTGGGGCATCACGGTGAACATGATCGCGCCCGGCTGGATTCCCGTCGAGCGCCACGCGGACGATCCGCAGGAGCAAAAAGACGGCTACCGCGCGCTCATCCCCGCCGGCCGCTGGGGCGTCCCCGGCGATCTCGCCGGCGCGGTCGTCTTCCTCGCGAGCGAAGAGTCCGCGTTCGTCACCGCGCAGAATCTGCATGTGAACGGCGGCATGACCGTTCATTGACGAGGCAGCGTTCACCGCCGGACGCCAAACTTCACGACCCCTCAATGATCGTGCTTGTCCTTTTTCTTGTGGGACTTCTTTTTTTCGACGGTGACGAACGGCGCGGTGGCGCGGTGGCGGTTCGGCTGGACGACGACGACTTCGGTTTGGGGAACCGGGCGGGAATGGTCGTAATAGGGTGCGCGCGTCCGATTGTGATAAGTGCCGGCTGTGCCGCGATACCCGGGGCTGGGATAGTAGGAATCGGAATGAGGGCGGTCGTAAGACCGATGGTAATCGCCGCGGTAATGGTCGTCCCGCTCGCTGTATCCGTAGCCGTGGTGGGCGGGACGAGTTTCGACGAGGGTGGTCTCACATCCTGCGAACAAGAGCGGGATGCCGAGCAAAGGGAGAAGGATTCGGTTCATGCCCGAGAATCGCTTTCCGCCGACATTCCGGCCTCATGGAAATGTCGCTGTGGCAGATAGGATTGGGGTCCGCTTTAGAATCTCGCCTTTTTTTGCCTCGTTCCCAAGCTGTGCTTGGGAATGCCGATTGGAGCGAAGCTTCGCTTCGCAGGCGGGAGTGTCCGTCGGGCAGGCGGCGTCGGGAGGATCGGTGCGCGCTCCCGTCCTACCCGCGGACGCCCCCTCCACGTGAAGCGAAGCTTCACCCAATTGGCATTCCCAAGCACAGCTTGGGAACGAGTTCAAGCTTCTATGGCGCGAGGAGGACGCGATAGAAGCGCTGTGGCGTTTGATTGATCGGAACCGGATCGAAATAAGTGTATGGCGACGATGGGAGGGGGACATCAGCGAGGTCCATCCACGTCGGGTTGGTGAGGTCGAGCGTATATTGGACGCGATAGATTGAACCGACGCTTCCGGTTATCTCGATGCCAGCATACGACGCGATAGACGCAGTAGGTAGGTTGGGATTCGTGCTAATCGGGGTTATCGTTAAGTTGTCGAATAAAGCCGTGTCGTCGTTGTGGCTAATAGAACCGGAGACAGAAGTGAAGAAAATCCGGTAATCGCCCGCAGTTGGCACCATAAACCTGTGGCTGGTTAATGTGAATCGCTGACTCGAATAGGTCGTATCGGTAATGTTTAACACTGGTGTGCCGCCTCCGACCGGGGCGATGGTAACGGAATATGTCAGGTCACCTCCCTGAGAACCATTCACAAACACTCTGCCAGCCTTCACATAGCTTAATTGAACCGGACCTGCGGAGGCAAAATTGATGGTCCGGTAGAATCTCCCTGAAAGCAAAAACGCATACTGAGACGTTTGCGTGACACCTGCGACCGCGAAATAGGCTCCTTGTGAGGCTCCAGTTACATTGCGGGCGATGCCCGAAAAACCCTCGAATGTCCACGGCAGTGCGGCTGGAGTGATCTGATAATAAAGCGATCCCAGAGCGGGGGACTCAAAGTCGCCGATGAGTTCCGCTTTTGCATGTATAGCTAGCGCAGTGAGAGCGATTGTGAGCGCGAGTAATTTTTCCATCTTTAGTTTGGGCTTGGTCTGTGAGTTTTCCTCGTTGCATGTCGCTCCCCCTCACACCACGCGGATCTGCGCCGGATCGCTCCACGCGCCCATCACCCCTTTCAGCCCGCAAGTGCGCACGCGGATCCAGACCAGCGCGCCGGGCGTCAGGCTGCCGAGGGTCGCCTTGCCGCCGCCGAACATCCCGGCGTGCTGCCAGTTCGCTTCGAACGCAGGATCGCCCGTGCATTTTTGCACTTCGTTCATGCTGTGCTGACGCGCGGGGCGGTAGCGGATGACGATTTCCCCGCTCAAGTCGCCGTGGCGCAGGCGCACATCGCCGGGCGCGGCGGGCGCGCCCGGATCGGCGGCATGCGTCGTCTCGTAGGAAGGGAAGCCGCTTTTCTCGACCTTGACCGGGTCGCCGTTGGCCACGGTGTTGACGTAATTGCCGAGATCGCCCAGCGCCACTTCGAGGTCGTGCCGGGCCACGTTGAAGGCGATCAGGTCCGCCGTGGCGCGACTGGCTTTTGTGGCGAGTTTGGTGTTGAACGTGGAGATCAAGGTGGCCAGCGCGGCCATGGTCACGGGCGGCGCGGGGAAGGTGGCCGCGTTGGCGGTCATTTTATCCTTGATGGCTTGCGCGACGGGCGCGAGGTCGGCGGCGGCGTAGCCGCTGAGGTCGATGATGGCTTTGATGTTGCTCATTTTTTTAGGGGCAGGTGCGTCGCCGTCCCAGGTCAGGCCGGGCTGATCCCAAGTCAGCCCAGGCGAGTCCCAGTTCAGTTTGGCGCACACAGCTTTCGGGTTTGGATGGTGGCGGGTGGGTGTGGTGGAAGGGATGAAAAGGGTCGCCGACAGAGTAAAACCGGCTGGCGAGGCGCCAAAACCGTCCAGTTTTGGCGCAAAATTGTATTGCTTTGCGGCGGAACTGCACCGCTTTGCCGAAAACCTGCGAACCGATGCCGCGGCGCTGCGAACGACGGCGGCCAACCTGCGAGCCGATCTGGCAGACGTGCGAACCGATGCTGCGAAGCTGCGAGCGGTTGTGGCAAACTGGCGAACCGATGCCGCGAAGCTGCGAACCGATATGGCTGACGTGCGAACCGAAGCCGCGAAGCTGCGAACCGCCGCGGAAAAGCCGCGAACGGTTGCGGCAAACTGGCGAGCCGATGCGGCGCATCCATCAGCCGGCGTGGTGAAAGTGCCAGCCGGCGGTGGGGCGGCGGTGCAGACCTGCCGCCAAAGAGTGGTGGGCCTAGTGGAACCATGCGCGGCACTTTGGCAAAAAAGCGCGCGCGCTGTCAACGCCGGCAGCAACTTTCTCCAGGGCTGACGCATCAAAAAAAAGCCGGCGCACTGCCGGGCGCTTTGGACTGCGCAGACTTGTCCGCGCTTTGCGGCGGCGCTTTGGACTGCGCAGACTTGTCTGCGCTTTGCGGCGGCGCGGACTTGTCCGCGGTGGCGGGCGCGGGGGAAGGCGGGAGCGCGTGCGCCGCGCCCTCCGCAGGAAACAAGTTTCCCCCTCCGCAAAGCGCGGACAAGTCCGCGCAGTCCAAAGGGGGTGCGTCTCGCTTCCTCATCGCTGGGATATTTTGCTGCGCCGACCCTGCAACTTTCTCCGGAAAGAGAAAGAAAGTTTGAAAGAAGGGGGCTGCTTTGGCGAGGCTCTTCCGATGCCCTTCGATCCCGCCCAACCCGCCGACCATTCCCCGTTCGATTCGCAAGTGATGCGCGATCAGCTCAACGCGCTCCACGATCGCATCGCCGCGCTGGAGACGGCGCTCGTCGACACGGCGCGCAATCCGGTGACGGTGGGGCCGTTCTCCACGACGCTGAGCGATCCGCCGTCGGCGACGCAGGTGCAGGCGATCCTCGACGTGCATAATCAGCTCTTCGCCGCGCTGCTGCGGACGTAGAAAATCACGCGCTCGCGGGCGGCCAGTCAAATCCGTGGATTTTCGTGCTTGGCATCCGTGGCGCGGCTGCCTAGAACGCGGGCTGGCCAGCGGCGTTGTCGTGAGGACATCGGCGCATGACCGGAAAAAGGAGAACCCCATGATTATGTCACCAAAACGCCACCTCGCGCTCTTCGGCGCAATCCTGCTGGGCATCGGCGCGACCGCGCTTGCCCGGCCCAATCAATCGAGTCCCATCGCCATTTCGGCGGATGACCAGTTGCTCGTGAATGTGAATCCCGACGCGGGCTCCGTCACGCTCTTCAAGGTCGGCTCCCCCGGCCCGGCGAAGATCAAGGAAATCAAGACCGGCGGCGATCCGAGCAGCGTCGCCATTTCGCCGAATGGGAAGCGCGTGTACGTGGCGAATGCGCTCGATGGCACCGTCACGGTCATCAATGTCACGAAGAGGAAGCGCATCGCCGTTTTTCCCGCGGGCTCCGAGCCGATGGCGCTGGTGCTTTCGCCGGGCGGCACGCGGCTCTATGTGGCGAACTCCGCCTCGAACAACGTGATGGTTTTCGACACGGCGGCGAATCCGCCGGCGCTCCTCACCACCATCGATCTCAGCGCGTCCGGCACCGCGCCGCGCGCGCTGGCCGTGACGGACGATGGCGATGGGAACGACGCCAACGAAACGATTTTCGCGACGCTCTTTTACGCGCAGCTTCGCACGGGAAAAACCGCGACCGACGAAGCGCAGGACGATCAGCGGGAAGGCCGCGTCGTCGCGATTTCCGCGGCGACGAACGCCGTGCTCGCCGCGCCGAATCCGATCGTGCTTTCACCGATCGCGAACACCGGCTTCAACTCGAACGGCCAGCTCGCGCCCGCTCCGGCGCAGGTGCCCGCGGTCGCCTCGGTGAATCCGCAGACGTTCACGACGCCGACCGGTGCGTTCCCCAATCAGCTCGCCTCCATCGCCATCCAGCCGGGGCAGACGCGCGCCTATGTCGTGAGCACGGGCGCTTCGCCGAACGGCCCGCTGCGTTTCAACCAAAACGTGCAGGGTCTCGTCTCCGTCTTCAACACGGCGACCCGCGCCGAAATCACTGCCGCGCAGACGGACCCGGACCTGCGCCGCACCGCGCCGCTCAACATGAATCAGGGCGTGAATCTCGCGACGCTGCCGACGCCGCGCCTTTTCCACTCGAATCCCGTGGCGCTCGCGTGGGAGCCGGATGGCTCGAATGCGTGGGTGGTCGTGCAGCAGTCCGACTTGCTCGTGCGGCTCAGCGTCGATGCGAACGGAATCCCGACCGTGGGAGCGCCGCTCGTGGCCGCCCCCGGCGGCATCACGCGCGTCGATTTGCAGACGGTGGCCGCGGGGCAGATCGCGGGGAAGGCACCGCGCGGGGTCGCGATCGACAGCAAAGGGAAGCACGCTTACGTCTTCAATTTCGTCAGCCGCTCCATCACCGACGTGAAAATCTCGGACGCCACCGCGCCGGCGATCAAGCGCACCGTGCGGGCGTCGGCCAAGCCAAGGGTGAATTCGTTCGATGAATTTGTGCAGATCGGCGCGGAAATGTTCTTCGGCGGACGCGGGCCGGACGGGCGGCTCGCCAGCGAGGGCTGGGGCGCGTGCGTCGCGTGCCATCCGCAGGGGCGCGCCGACAACGTCACCTGGATGTTCGACGCCGGCCCGCGCCAGACCATTCCGCTGGACGGCACGTTCTCGCATTCGTCCGATCCGTTCGATCAATTCGACCAGCGCATCCTGAACTGGAGCGCGGTGCGCGATGAAGTCCACGATTTCGAGTTGAACACCCGCAACGTCTCCGGTGGGCGCGGCCTCATCGACGACGACCGCCTTTTCCTCGCCATCGGCGGTGTCGGGGCGACTGCGAATTTCACGACGCAGATCGAGCAATTCCAACAAGTCACCGGCGCGGTCAGCGCGACCAACGACCTCATCGGCGGCTTTGACTTACCCGCGCTGCTCGACGGGCGCACGGACTTCGGGATGGCGACGCTCGAAGACGGGCGCATCATCATCATCGGCGGGCGCAACGCCTCGGGCCTCATCACCGGCCCGAATACCGTGCTCCAATTCGACCCGCGCACCAATTCGCTGACGCTGGCGAATGCCGCCGGTTTTACGCCGCGCCACTCGCTCGGCGCCGCCGCGGTGCGCACGGCTCGCGGGCCGCGCGTGTACGCCATCGGCGGCTACTCCGCCGCACTGAACACCGCGCCTCCCGTGAGCACCGTCGAGGAATACAACCCGGACACGCAAGTGTGGCGCACGGTGGCCTCGCTCCCCACGGCGGTCGCGCAATTCGCCATCACCGTGGCGGGCGGCATCAACACCGCGGAGCCACTGCAATTGATCCACGTCATCAGCGGCAACACCGG
>JAYVRQ010000117.1:0-7657 GCA_043776145.1 Chthoniobacteraceae bacterium | reverse complement strand
AAACCAGTGGCACCACATCCCCGGCACCGGCACGACTCGCACCGTTATCGACCCCCTCGCTAATACGCTACCCAAATGCTTCTACCGCATCGTGGTGGGGCAGTGACAAGGAGCGGCGTGTTTCCAACCGCCGATCCCTTAATTCGGCTGGGGTGTCATTTCCTGCGGCGCGTCGTAAGAAATTTGAGAAATCTGCGCGGTATCGATCAGGTGAACTTTTCCCTGGCTGTCTTCGACATGGAGTTCTCCGCCGCTCGGGAGCAGCCACGCATAGTCGAGATGGTGGATGTGGACCTGCGTTCCGTCCAGGACATGAACGGTAAAAGCGCGAAACGGTTGCACACGGAGCCGATTGCGTAGTTCGTCGATAAGCATAGGCGGACGATAGCCGTAGCGAGCCAACCCGGCAAGGCCGATGCACAGCCTGCGACGAATACTCCCACGCGGCCGGAACTCCTCAGCGGCACCTACGACTGGGGCCTGCCAGTCGGCGGAGCGCAGCCTGCACCCGCCCCCGACGAACCGCCATCGCCACCCACCCCGCTCGACACCGACGGCCGAGGCGGAGGAGGGGAATAGTGGAGCTTGGAAATGGGCGGGCGACCTCCCCGACGCCGCGGAACTCCTCGCCGGTACCGACCCGCTCGACGTCGCGAGCACCTTCCACATTCACTCCCTCCAATCCGCCGCCGACGGAATACACCTCCAATGGTCTCCATTGCGCCATAGACGTCTCGCCAAGCCTCGGCTCCCCACCGTCCCCGGCAAGACCTACCGTGTGGAATACAGCGAAGACCTCACCCAAAACCACTGGTCCATCTTACTCGATAACATCCCCGGCACCGGCACTCTCCGCACCGTCATCGATCCCCTCAGCACCACCCTCCCCAAATGCTTCTACCGCGTCGTCATCACCGCGCCGTAGGAAGGCGTGGATGGACTTGCTCTGGCCGGACTTCCACGGAAGTCTAAACGGGTATGAAGCTGCCAAACGCCGAACTGGCCTTCGTCGAGCGCGAGAAGGTCGTCGAATACTTGCTGAATCCCACGCATCTCTATGGCGCGAGCAAGGCGGCCTTTTTCACGCGCTTTGGGTTCCGGGCGGATGCCTGGGAGCTACTCGCCGCTGCTTTCCGCGAACACGGACGTCAGCATGATGTCGCTCGGGAGAAGGAAACCGGATTTGGGCCGCGTTACGAAGTGGAGGGCGAATTGCAGGCACTCGATGGCCGCAGCCCGCGCGTGCGGACGGTGTGGCAAGTGGACAAAGGGGAGATTGCGCCGCGCTTAATCACTGCCTATCCTCTCGAACCGTTATGATCAAAGAACACGATTGCATCGTCCTGACCGAAAGCCTCGATGAAGAAGGATTGCAAGCGGGCGACATCGGCACGGTGGTTCACATTCACAAGGGCGGAGCAGGATATGAGGTGGAGTTCATGACGCTCATTGGCGAGACAGTGGCGGTGACGACGCTCCTGCCCCGGCAGCTTCGCCCGATCGCCCGCCGCGAGATCGCACATGTGCGCGAATTGGCCGCTGCATAGGTGCGCGTGACGACACCGACGGCCGAGGCGGAGGAAGGGAATAGTGGGGGCTGGAAATGGGCGAGCGGCATCCCCGACGGCGCGGAACTCCTCGCCCCTTCGACTACGCTCAGGGCACCCGCACACGCTCCCCAAATGCTTCTACCGCGTGGTGGTGGTGCCGTAGGGCGGTTGAGAGTTGAGAGTTGAATGTTAAGAGTTACGGAGTCCACCCGCGTTCCCGAACGAAACAAAGTTGTCCGTGACTGGTCTGCGCTTTCGGACTAAACCATCGTTATGAGCACCACTGAAATCATCGAAGAACTTCCGAAGCTCACCGAAGCAGATCGGCGGGCGGTGCGACAGAGGCTTCAAGAATTAGCTGACACGAACGCGGACATTCATCTGTGCAACGAGATGGCAATGGAAGGCGCGATGATGCTCGACCGTATGGAGGAGGAAGATGCCCGGCGTAGCCAAAGGTGAGGTGTGGATCGTGGATTTCGGGATGATGGCCAAGATACGTCCGGCGCTCCTTTTGACCGGCGAACCCGCGGACGACGAACTCGATCTTGTCACCGTGCTCCTGCACACAACGGCCTTGCGCGGGAATCGTTGGGAACTGAACATCCCAAAGCCATTTCTCAAACCCGGCGCATTTCATCTCCAGCAAATACAGACGATCTCGACTGCGAAGCTGGAACGGCGTCTCGGTGTCTTGACTCATGACGAGATGAACCGTGTGAGAGATGCTTTGAGCGAGCGGCTGAATAGTTAGCGACACCAACGGCCGAGGAGGATGAGGGGAATAGTGGGGGATGGAAATGGGCGAGCGGCATCCCCGACGTCGTGGAACGCCTCGCCCCTTCGCCCCATTCGACTGCGCTCAGGGCACCCGCGGCACCCACCCGCTCGACCCCGCGAGCACCTTCCACATGCACTCCCTCCAACCCGCCGCCGACGGAAGGCACCTCCATGGTCTCCCTTGCGCCAGAGACGTCTCGCCAAGCCTCGGCTCCCCACCGTCCCGGCAACCCTTCGGCCCATTCGGCTAAGTTCAGGGTACCCGCTGCGCTCAGGGCACCGGACCTACCGTGTGGAATACAGCGAAGATCTCACCAAAAACCAGTGGTCCATCCTGCTCGACAGAATTTCCTGGCATCGGCACGACCCGTATCGTCATCACCGCGCCGTGAGGGATGGTGCGACTTTCGGGTGCGACATTGCGGGTTGGCCAGCCGACAGCCGGGTTGGCATGAACGGCGAAGGGATTGCGGGGATCGGCATGGGAAGTGTCGTGTGCGGCAGGCCGGCTGGATAGGTCGGCAGCACGAATTTCACGGTCGGTAAGCTATCTGGCGTGCCGGGCAGACCGGTTGTCGCGGTCGGCAGGCGAATGGGCGTGTCCGGCTGGCGAGGTATGGTGCTGGCAAACGGGCTGTGGCGGTCGGCAGGGTGGGTGGCGTGTCCGGCAATTGAGGTGTCGAGATCGACCATGACGCTGTTCCGGCGGTCTCAAGAGAGCAAATGCGACCCGTTTGGAGCGCGTTTTCAATCACGCGCGCGTTGCCACTTTACGGTCGCCGCCCGGTGCCCTAGATGAGCACGGATGCGTCCCGCATTTGCATGAAGTATTTCGCGAATCTCTCCGCCGGTCGCACGGTTCTTTGGTGCTACCTCATTTGGTATCTTTTCTTCGTCACGCGCTACTTCGACGCGAGCCGCAATCTTTGGCTCACCTCCCTCGGCATCTCCGGCATCATCGGCATCGCGCTCATCATCAGTACTTGGGACGCAAATGCGCGGCTCAAAGGTTGGGCGGTTTTCCGCCTTTTCCTCATGCCCTTCTGCGTCTCGAGTTTTTCGGCGATTGTGAAAGGGCGCGGCTTCATCCTCATCTTCTCCCCGCGAATGCGCGAGAACGCCATCGCCCTCGCCCTCTGCGGCGCGTTCTGCGCCTTCGTTGCCATCCTCACCGTCGCGCGCCGCCGACGATAGCCTGTGGGAAACGAATGGAACGGTTGTCGCTTAAGTGCGCCCTCGGTTGAAAAGGATGCACGCACGACAAGTTTGCCGATTGCGCCATCACGACGGACGCGGACTGGATCGTCTCCGAGGACCATCACTTTGACGCGCTGAACGGCTCCGGCCACAAAGCGCAGATGATCGCGCCGGGGGAGTTCATCCGGCGGCATCTGGGCGGAGCGTGAATGTGCCTTCACCGCTCTGCGGTGGGGCGCAGGTCACCACGGTGACGATTTCCAAGTGCGCCTCACGCCTCTGCGAGATCCATCCTCGCAAAACGCGCGTTACGCTTGGAGCGTCGCGCGCATGGTGTGCGTTGCGCCGGGGGCAAGGGTGATCGCGCTTTTGCCGACGTTTGCGGTTTCGATGCAGAGCATGGCGGGCCATTCGTCGTCGCCGAAGTCGGACATCGCTTTGGCTTTCGCGATCCAGGGATTCCAGACCACGGTCGAGTCGGAGCCGGATTTTTCGACGGTGATGTGGCGCGAGAGGGCGGGATCGTGGAGCACGCAGGCGGTGCGGGTGTTGAGATAGATGCGGTCGGTTTCGCCGGTGATGCGGATGGGTTCCGCGCCTTCGAGCTTGCACTGGAAGGCGTCCACTTTGTCGAGGTAGGCCGCGCCTTCCAAGCCGGTGACGCTCACGTGCCGCACGTCGCACACGGCGAGGTAGGTGTGCAGCGCCTCCTCGAATTGGATCGGCGCGGCGGAGACGTTTCCGACTTCGAGTTGCAGGTCGAGTTGCGCGCCGAAGGTGATCCGGTGCCGCAGCACAAACTCGTGCGGCCAGTACGCGTGGGTGGCGTCGTTCGAGTCGAGCCGCAGGGTGAGCGCGACGGTTCCGTGATCGCCCAGGGCGAGCGCCTCGACCTCCCACGGCAGCGTCCGTGCGAAGCCGTGCGCGGGCGAGTCGGGATGCCCGGCCCGCGCGCCGAACCACGGAAAAATCACCGGCACTCCACCGCGGATAGCTTTGCCGGGAGCGAAGTGGCTGGCGGCGCTCACGAACAGCAGCGGCTCCTCGCCGGTGCGCTGGTAACGGGTGACGTGCGCGCCGTGCAGCCAGACCTCGGCTTCGCAGAGCGGAGTGGAAATGCGCAGGCGCACAAGCCCGCCGGGCGCGTCCTCGAAGACAGCGAGGCCCGGAATTTCCCAATGACGAAAATCGGCGGCGGAAGAAGGCATGCGCGCGACAGTACCGGCGGGGCATCGCGGCTCCAAGTCTGAATGACACGACTTCCACAGTGACGCTGCTGGAAGGAGTGCGAGCCTATGAAGTGAGGGTGATCTTTTTTGACGCCGAAGGCTCTGGATTGCGGCGATTCCTTCGCAGCTCTTCGGGCGGCGGGTGCGCTTCTCAGAGCGGCGAAGGAATCGCCGCAGTCCAGAGCTTTCGGCGATCAGCGCCGACTGCTTTTCGCGTGCGTGCGGGCTTACAGCGTCTTGCAGAATTCCTCGAAACGATCGAGGCCCTTCTTGATGACGTCCATGCTCGTCGCATAGCTGAAGCGGATCGTGCGGTCGTCGCCGAAGGCGATGCCGGGGACGACGGCGACGTGATGTTTGCTGAGCAGGCGGTCGGCGAAGTTGGTCGAGTTGAGCCCAAGGCCGCTGATGTTCGCGAGAATGTAGAACGCACCCTTCGGCTCGACGACCGTCACGCGGTCGATGCCTTTGAGGCGGTTCAGCATGTACTGGCGGCGCATGTCGAATTCCTCGCGCATGTCCGTCACCGGCTGCTGGTCGCCTTTCAGCGCGGCGAGTCCGCCTTTTTGCGCGAAGCTCGTGGGGTTCGAGGTGCTGTGACTTTGGATCGCGTCGATGGCTTTCGCGATGGGCTCGGGCGCGCCGAGGTAGCCGAGACGCCAGCCGGTCATCGCGTAAGCTTTGGAAAATCCGTTCACCGTGATCGTGAGATCGTACACCGCCTGCGAGAGCGAGGCGGTGCTGATGTGCTCCGCGCCGTCGTAGGTCAGCTTCTCGTAGATTTCATCGGAGAGGATGAAGATGTCTTCATCGACGCAGACTTCGGTGATCGCTTCGAGTTCCTCGCGCGAATACACCGCGCCGGTCGGATTGCCGGGCGAGTTGATGATGACCATTTTCGTGCGCGGCGTCATCGCGTCCTGAAATTCTTCGGCAGTCATTTTCCAGCCGTTCGATTCCTTCGTCTGGACAAAAACGGGATCGGCTCCGGCGAGGCGGACCATCTCGGGGTAGCTCAACCAATACGGTGCGGGGATGATGACTTCATCGCCGGGCTGGCAGGTCGCGAGGATCGCGTTGTAGCAGGAATGTTTCGCGCCGCAGCTCACGACGACTTGCGACGGCTTGTAGTTGAGCTTGTTGTCCGTCGCGAATTTTTCCGAGATCGCCTGGCGCAGCTCGGGGATGCCGCTGCTCGGCGTGTATTTGGTAAAGCCCGCCTCGATCGCAGCCTGCGCGGCGTTCTTGATGTGCTCGGGCGTGTCGATGTCCGGCTCGCCGGCTCCGAAGCTGCAAACGTCGATGCCCTCGGCCTTCATGGCCTTGGCTTTCGAGTCGATGGAGAGGGTGAGCGATGGGGTGAGAATCGTGGCGCGGTTGGCGAGGTCCATAGTCATTTCAGATTTTAGATTTTAGATTTCAGATTGAAAAATCGGGCGCGCTATTTTTTGGCGAACCAGGATTCGATCAGGGGTTTCAGGTTGTTCTCGGAGATTTGGACGATGCCCATTTCGCGGGCGGCGTTCTCGGGGGAATCGGAGGCGTGCGCGGCGTTCACCATGATCGTCGAGCCGAACTCCTTGCGGATCGTACCGGGAGGCGCTTTCGCGGGGTCGGTCGGGCCGAGCACCTCGCGGATTTTGCGCACGGCATCGACGCCCTGGTAGCACAGCGCGATGCACTTTTCCGAACCGGGCTCGTGGCGTTTGTCGGCGGAACATTCGCCGGGTTTGATGCCCGCCATGAAGGCCACGATCTGCTCCCAATTTTCGCGCCCGGCGATCGGGCCGAGCACTTCGCCGAGCTGCGCCTCGACTTCCTTGCTCAGCGGGATGTGCGTGTCGGCGGTGAAAAATTTCGCCGCCGTTTCGCCCGTGGGCTTCCGCAGTTTGTCCTGCAACACCGCGAGCACCGGCCCGTAAAATTCCTCCGCCTGCGCCACGCTCATGCGATGCACCTTGCACGCGATGATGTAGAGGCCCGTGCGGGAAAAGAGGTCGATCACGCCGCCGGGCCGCGCGTTGGGAAAACGAAAATTGTCCGGCTTGATGAGCACGAGCGTCTTCTCCGCCTTCGCGCCAGCGGGGAACTGGATCGCCCCGTCGAGCAGCCCGCCGTCCTTGTCGGAATACGACGCCCAGAGCAGCAGATCGTTCTGCGCGCTCGCCGCATCCGGGGGCGCGAGCACGCCGGGCTCGAAGTAAGTCACCTCGCCATTCGCATCCTGCATGTAGTCGCCGTACGTGTCGCGGATCGTCTCCCCGCTCGTCCGCTCGTTCACGATGTGGCCGACCGTCGTGCGGATTTTCGCGACCGCGTCCTCGCCCTTGAAAACGAGCATCAGCACGCGCGGCTTCGTCCCCGTCGGAGCCGTGAGATTTTTCACCACATACTTTTTAATCAACTCCTGCGTCGCACGGTGCGTCGGGTCGGGATCCGAGACGATTCCCGCCGCGTAATTCGCGACCAGTTCCGCGCTTGGCGCAAACATCCGCGCTCCCACCAGATCGAGTCCCGTTCGCGAAATCAGGCGCGCGACGATGCCGCCGGTTCGCGATTTGCGGATCGAATAAGGCGTGACGAGCACGTAGGAAAGTTCTTCGGCCATAGATAAAAAGTGCCCGCGCAGCCCGCCGGAAAATCAGCTTTTCACGGCGCGGAACCCACGCAGGCAGGGGTTTTTGTGGAAAATTTTTCGGTTATTTTTTTGGGCGGGCAAGCTATCGGCGGCGGGTGCGGGGCGTCAACGGATTTTTCCCGGACGTATGCCCGTGGAATTATGATTTACCGCAGAGGCGCAGAGGATGCAGAGGTTCGCAGAGACGCCATCCCTCCCGAGCCTCTGCGTCCTCTGCGCGCTGCGGTAAATCAGAATCCACTCGCCCGCGGCCGGGAAAAATC
>JAYVRQ010000116.1:0-2354 GCA_043776145.1 Chthoniobacteraceae bacterium | reverse complement strand
CTTCGTTGAGGCGCTGGATGTTCAGGTCCGCATTCGTGCCGTAGCCGCATTCCAAAGCCTTTCGGTACCAGACTTCCGCTTCATCGAACTTTTTTAGGAGATGAAGATGAGCACCGAAATCCATGAGCACGACGCCGCTGTTCGGATCGAGTTCGAGGGCGCGCTGGAAGAGCGGGCCGGATTGATCGAACTGCCCGAGCGCATCGTGGGCGTGCGCCTTTGTGAGAACGAAACGCACTTCGCGCGGGGCGATTTGCAGGGCGCGCTCGCTGGCTTCGATGGCCTCCCACCAATATTTTTCGCGGGCCGCAGGTTCCTCCGTCATTTCCGCAAGGGCGGCAATGCTGTCGGTGAGGCTGAGATGGAGTTCGACATTCTTCGGGTCGAGCAGGAGACCCTGCCGGGCGCACTCGGCGGCGCGGCCCGCGACTTCCGGGTCTTCCAAGGAGCGCCAGTCGGACAAGAGCATTTTCGATTGGTTGGAGAAGTGTTCCGCGGGCCATTTCGGCAGCGCGGCGCACGCGAGCCAGAGTCCGAGCGCGGGGACTGCGAACGAAACGCCGCAAAGAAATTTGCGCGCCCTTTCGCCGCTCGCCTTTGGATCGGGTTCCAGCGCGCTGAAGGAATTGGCAAGCGTCCCGAAGAGGAAGGCCATGACGAGGGTGTTGGGCGGGATGTGGAGATTGAAGTCGCCGATCGAGTGAAGCATGAGAGCGACCACGCTGCACAGCGCGCCGACGACGAGGGCGAGCGAGTTGTCCCCATAAAATCCCGGCCCCTCGCGCTCCGCTTCCTCGGTGCGTCCGGCGATGACATCGGCGATGAATTTCCAGCCGTTGCGGAGATGGACGATGAGGAAAAACGCGAGACCCGCGATGGCGGTGATCCCAAATTCCCCAAGCAACTGCAGCCAGTCGCTGTGCGCGTAAACTGTTTCCTGCTGCACCTTCGGCTCGCGAAAGAGGCGCCCAAAATACAGGTAAGTGCCGCTGCCCGTGCCGAAGAGCGGGCTGACGCAGAATTGTTTGATGGCGGCCCGCCACAGGCCGAGCCGCTGTCCTGCTTCGACGCCGGCATTGTTCATGCGGGACGTGATGAAGTCGCTGCCGTGGAGGGTGGAATACGCGACGAAGCCGACGCCGATGGTGGCGAAAACGAGGATCGTGACCAGCAGCAGCCACACATCGCGACGAAGCCACTGGCGCGCGAGCCGCAGACTGAGCACCGCGAATAAGAAAAGCCCGGCCAGCGCGCTGGCGTATCCGCCGCGGCTCCCGCTCATCAGCAGGCCCGCGACTGACATGAGCGCCACGTAACCCGCGATGATTTTTCCCATCAGCCGCCAGCGGCTCCAAAAGGCGATGCTCACGGACATGAGCAGGGTGACTTCGAGGAATCCGGCGAGATGATTCGGACAGCCGTAGAATCCGCTGGCGCGGTTGCCGTAGTCGATTCGCGGGATGAAAGAAAAGAGCATGAAATTGTCGCCCTTGGTGAACTGGATCGCTCCGACGATCACTTGCGCGCAGGCGACCAAAAGCAATGCGGAGGTGAACACCAGCCGCGGGGTTGGCGAGGTGGCGCAAGTGGCGGTCAGGAAATAGACGATCAAGCCGGCCAGCACCATGAACAGATCAGGCCGGCCGAGGGATTCGACGGGCGAGAGCATGATGCGGCAAAGGATGTAGCCGAAAAAGACGGTGGTCGAGATCAGGGTGGGGACGACGCGGATGGAAAGTCCGGCGTGCCGCTTTGGGGACCAACTGAGCAGCGCGGCGAGGGCGAGCACGCCATACGCGGGGATCAAATAAACGGGACGAAGCCTGGAACTCAGCAGCGCGAGGGCGACCGTGCCGAGCAGCGTCAGGATTTGGGAAAGAACATTCATGCGGAAAGCCAGATGGAAGTAACAAAAAAGTCCCGGACGATTAAACGTCCGGGACTTTTTGAAAACGAAATTGATTTGCGCTGACGCCTACGACCCGCAAGGTCCGGTCGTGGTGCCGGGCTTCGCCAAGTAGCGGGATTGAAGATAGAACGGCACTTTGATGGTCCGTCCGCGGTAGCACAGCGTGACGATCGAATCCCCAGCTTGGGCGAGCGCGGTGGCGGCGACGCCACCAAGTCCGACGATGATTGCGATTGAGAACAGGAAGAAGCGTTTGGAGTGTTTCATAAGGAGAGTGTGCGGATATTTAACGAAGACTAAAGCGTTGTCCATACCAGAAATTGAAATTTTTTCAGGAGGCACGGCACTCAGAGACTGTGTAAAAAGTCATTTAGCGAGTCTGCGGAGCATGATGCGGGAGGCTTGAATGAGGATCATGGCTTCGCTGGAGGCAGTTTTGGTTTCG
>JAYVRQ010000115.1:0-7726 GCA_043776145.1 Chthoniobacteraceae bacterium | reverse complement strand
CCGCGACAGGAGAGGTGGCTGAGTGGTCGAAAGCAGCGCTTTGCTAAAGCGCCATACTCCAAAAGGGTATCGGGGGTTCGAATCCCCCCCTCTCCGCTCCCACCCCGGGAGCCTTTGTGATAAAGGATTCGCAGCCCGCGCTACCGCCGGCAGCGCGGGCAGCGGCTGGCTAGCATGACCAGCGTGGTGGCGGCGAGGGTGAGGCTGGCGGGCTCGGCAGTTTGAGCGGCACGCCGACATCGTCGGTAAAGGCAAAGCCGTTTGGGTTGCTCAATCCGCTTGCAAAGACTGAACCAACACCGCCGGGGGTGAACTTCTCAATCGTGTCGTTGTTGCCATTTGACACATAGGGAATGTCCGCCCAGGCGCTAAAGGCAGTAACGGAGGAGACGCCGAGCGCGAGCCCGGCAGTGAGGAGCAAGTGTTTGGTTTTCACGGCGCGACGGTCATCTTCGCCATGTCGCTCCAATCGCCATTCGGCGTGCCCTTGTCCCAATTACGCAGGCGGTATTCGCGCACCTTGGGCTGGCCGGCGGCGAGCAGCGGGCACTCGTCGAGGAAGGGGCTCTCGGTGTCGATGCCGATGAATTCCCACGGCCCGCTGCCGCGCTTGCTCTCGATGTACACACCCTGATGCGTGTATTTAAAAACTGATCTCACGATCTGTCCCCCCGCCCTGCACCATGTCGAGACTAAAGACGGGCACGGGATGATCCGCCGCGTTCTCCGCGCCGACGATGCCGCGGTCTGTGCCGATCACCGGCGCGTAAGCGGTCGCGTCCTCGATCTTTTGCACAACGTGTGAGCATTCCTGGCGGGACGGCAGCGACGCCCTGCGGCAGCGCCGGGACGGTGAAAGTGGGCAGCACCAGCGGGCTCGCGCCAGTGCCAGTGAGCAGCAGATCGCATCCGTGGCCGCAGTCCCGAAGGCGTGCATAGCCACGAGCCACTGGCTGTACCCGCTTTGAATTGCACCCGTATTATCAGCCACTCTTGCGCGGCCAAGTTGGATGCTCCACGATCCGCTTTAATGCTCGATCGAGCAGCGTGCGGCCTGGCTCCATGCGGTGCCAGGGGGATGCGCCGGAGGGATGCGGGAGGGGGATGAGGTCGAAACGGTGGCCGCGGAAATTCACCGGAAAAACTCCGCCGATCACTTCGGTCAGTTTGTCGAATTCGATGAATTGCGAGATCGCGAGTTTGCCAATGGGGATGACGAGTTCGGGTTGGAGGATTTCCATTTCGGCTTCGAGCCAGTCGCGGCATGTCGCCACCTCGCCCACGTCGGGCACGCGGTCGCCGCCAGTCGTGTTGCGTCCGGGGAAACAGCGGCAAACGGCGGCCATGTAGATCCACGCGCGATACTCGGCTTCGGTCATTCCGCACGCGCGCTCGATCCAGCCGAAGAGCGTTTTCCCGGCGGTCCACGCGAAGGGGCGGCCGAGCACGGGCTCCTTGATGCCGGGAGCCTGGCCGACGGCGATCACGCGGCTGAGCACTGCGCCGCCAGAGACGGCGGGGCGCTGCATTTTCGGGCATCGCTCACACAGGCGCAGGTCGGCGACGAGGCAGTCGAGTCGTCGCTGCGCGGTACTCATGGCGAGCCGAGGATGACGCCCGGCGCGACGAGTGTGCCGAGCAGAAAATCCCGCGCGGCCATGCGTTTTTTTCCTTCGAGTTGCACCTCGCGCAAGAGCACGCCCCCCCGCCCGGCGGCGACGAGCAGGCCGTGCTTGTCGGCGCGCGTGACGGTGCCCGGCGCGCCGATGTCGCGGCTGTGTTGAATGCACGTGAAAACCTTCAGCTTTCGCGGCCCATCCGCGGTCGGGAGAAAAGTGAACGCGCCCGGCCACGGATTCATCGCGCGGATTTTTCGGTCGATCTGCTCTTGCGTCGCGGTCCAATCGATCCCTCCGTTTTCGCGTGTGAGTTTCGGCGCGTAGGTCGCGAGCAAGGCGTCCTGTTTTACGCGCGGCGCGCGGCCTTGCTTCAGGAGCGCGAGGGCTTCGGCGAGCGCGACGGGTGCGATTTCAGCGAGCGCATCGTGGATCGTTCCGCCGGTGTCTCGGCGGCGGATGCGCATGGTTTTTTTCAGCAAAATGTCGCCGGTATCCAGACCGACATCCATGTACATCACCGTCACACCCGTCTCGTAATCGCCCGCTTCGACTGCTGCCTGGATCGGTGCCGCACCGCGATGCCGCGGGAGCAGCGAGGCGTGCAGATTCAGGCACGCCACGCTCGGGATGCGCAGGATTTCTCCCGGCAAAATCTGGCCGTACGCCATCACAACAATCGCGTCAGGTTTCAAAAAACGAAGCTGCTCGACAGCCGTGCGCTCGCGGATTTTTTGCGGCTGAAAAATGGGGACGTGGTGCCGCAGCGCGAGTTGTTTGATGGGCGATGCCTGCATTTCCTGATGCCGCCCGACGGGCTTGTCCGGCTGCGTGACGACCGCGAGCACATGGTGCTCCTGCGAGCCCAGCAGCGCGTCGAGCGTGGGCAGGCCGATGTCGCCGGTGCCGATGAAAAGAATCCTCACACGTCGCCGAGAATCGCCTTCAAAATGTCGAACGTCACTTTCACTGGCGTCTGCTGCGCGTCGATTTCGTGGATCAAATCCGGGCCGTAAAAATCGAGCACCGGTCTCGATTCCGCCTCATAGGTCGCGAGCCGTTTGCGGATGACTTCCTCGTTCGCGTCGTCGAAGCGGTTGTCTTTCAACGCGCGTTTTTTCAGCCGCGCGACGATCTGCGCGCGGTCAGGGCACGAGAGATGGAAGACTTTTTTTACGTCGATGATGTCCCGCATGATCGTCGCCTGGGTGACATTGCGCGGGATGCCGTCGAGGACCATCGAGTCGATGTCGGGCTTGAAAATGTGCGCGCGGACCACGTCGGCGATGTTCACCTGCCACAGCTTCACCGTGACGTCATCGGGCACGAGCTGGCCGCGGCTGGCGTATTCGAGAAATTTCTGGCCGAGTTCGGTGCGGGTATCCAGCGAGCGAAACACGTCGCCGCACGCAAAGTGATAAAAGCGCGGGATCGCGCCTATGATCTTCCCCTGCGTGCCCTTGCCGCTGCCGGGTGCGCCGAAGATGAGGTAGGTGCGGTATTTCATCATAAACGGTCGCTATTAAACGAGGGGCGCGATGGGCGGGCAAGGGGGAAATAAGTAGTCCGCGACTTTAGTCGGCGCAGGGTGCGAAAGCAGAGAAAGTCATCGAATTTTCGTGGAAGGCTCGTGCAAGAAACGAAACGCTGGCTGGGAGTGCGGACGGTTTTGCCGACTAAAGTCGCGGACTACTTTCCGCCGCTCCGGCTTCACATCATGCCAGTTGCCGCGCTCACAACCACATCCACCTCGATCCGCGCGAGTTCTCCATCCGGCGCAGTGAGGACGCGGACTTGCGGATTCGCCGGAGCCCAGACCGCCGGATCGGTGGGGCCGAAGAGCAGCAGGCATGGCGCGCCGACGGCGGCGGCGAGGTGCGAGATGCCGCTGTCGTGGCCGACGAAAAGGCGGCAGCGCGCGAGGAGCGCGGCGAGATGCGGGAGCGCGAGGTGGCGTGCGACGAGAATGGACGCGGGGTTCCATTCGGTGCAGAGGGCGGCGACGCGCTCCTCGTCGGCCTCGCCGCCGATGAGGAGAATTTGCGGCGCGCGAGCGAGCAGCGCGCGGCCAAACTCGGACCACTTTTCGAGCGGCCAGTTTTTGCGCGGGCTGCCGCTGCCGGGATGGAGCGCGATCAGTGGCCGGTCATCGCATTCGGCAAGGAAGCGCGTGGCGAAGGCGTGATCTCCCGCGGTGAGATGGATCGTCGCGGCGTGCTCTTCGATGAAGAGCGCGAGGCTTTGCAGCGGGCGGGCGAGTTGCCGCGCGGCGTGCTCGGAGTCGTCGATCCTCGCGAAGGCACGCAGGATGTTTTTTGCACCGGCGCGGCGGAGGTTCGCTTCAAAGTGGCCGTCGGGATCGAAGAGGTAGCTGACGATTTGCTGGAAGCTCGCGAAGTATTCCACGAGGTCGGGCGCGAGTTCCGAATGCGGAATGAAAAATCCGGCCATCGCGCCGTACTCGATCGAGCGCGTCGAGACCGCGTAGTGGCGTCCCTCCGCGAGCGAGACGATGTGCTGGTAGCCGAGGATTTCGATGTGCGCGGCGGGGAAATTTTCGCGCAAGAGTTGGATCGCCGGGAGCGTGAGAATGAAGTCGCCGATCGCGCCGCCGCGGATGACGAGAATGCGCGCGGCCACGAACGGATTGGCGTTACCCCGCGAGCCGGGGATTTTTTAGTAGCCGCCCGGACCACCGCTGCCGCCACCGCCCGGATTGAAGCCGCCCATCGGTCCCTGCCCTTCCCACTTCTCGGGCCGGTTCCACGGGATGTTGCTGACCCGGTTTGGGTCTTTCGGCTCGTCATTCGCGCAGCCGGGTAAAAAGCCCAGCGTCCCGATCAACAGCCCAAGCGCAAAGATTCGACGCATCATGCGAACGCCGTGCGCGCTTATTTACTGCGGCCTTCGTAGATGACCGAGTCGCCCGGCTGCACGCTCTGCCCCTTCGCCAAGGAACTTGGGATGACATCCGCAATGGAACTGGCGGGCTCGACGGTTTTCACCCGGACCTTCGCGATCATTTGTCCGTCCCGAGTCACCACCATTTCCTTGCCAGCCTTCACGGTCTGCCGGTCGCCAATGTTAATCACGATGAAATTCCAGCCGGGATTGTAGGCGAGCACGGTGCCAGTCACGCCCGGCCTCATGTAGTCAGCCTTGTATGACTGGACCACCGTTTGCGCGGAGGATGTCTTGGACTTCTCCTCAGCGAGCTGCCTGTCCAAAGTCTCCTTCACTGCCCGCAGTTCCGTCGCATCTGCTTCGGCCTTGGCCTTGGCTATCTTCATATCCTCGAAATCTTTCTTCAACTGCTCCAAGCCTCCACCTCCTTCTACAGGCGTCGTTATTTTTTTGTATTCCTCAATTTGCGCCAAGCTGGCAGCGAGACTGTCACCCGTTTCCTTGAGCTTCGCTCCCAGCCCGTCGATCTCCCCCTTCTTCGCAGCGATGTCCTTTTCCTTCTCATCAATGGTCGCCTTCGCCGCGATGAGTTCCACCTCCGCTGTCTTCTGTGCCTTTTTCGCATTGGAGGCCTCCGTCTGCGCGGCACCCAGCGCCGTCTTTTTGGCGGACAGTTCGAGGGTCAGCGCATCGACCTTCCCTTTCGTTGCGAAGCCCAGGTATGCGGTCGCTGCGATGACGAGCGCGGAAATGATCAGAAGGATTTTGGCCATGAAAGACGGGGAATTATTTTGGTAAGTCGGTGTTTCGGAAAGGGAGAGACGGCGCACTGCGCTGGGTCACTGCGAGGCACCTTTAAGCCGTGCTAAAAATCGAATGCAAGCCGTTTCGCGAAATTTTCTGAAAATCATTTGTCATCCCTTTTGCGCTCTCCAATAGTGCGCGCTCCGTCAGGGACTGCGGATTGGAGGCAGACGAACCCCGCCAGGGCCGGAAGGCAGCAACGGTAGTCCGACCTCCTCTGTCGCAGCTCTCTGGCGGACTTTTTTTGGAAAGTCGGAAGCGGGAAGTCGGAAGTCGGAATCTTCGCCACCACGCGCATTTTTAACTTCCGACTTCCGACTTCCGACTTCCCACTTCTCAAAATTCCTTTCTAACTGCGCGCCATGTTTCAGTCCGGCGCACAGTTTATGATCCTCGTGGCGCTCGTGGGTCTGGTGCTGATGCGCGAGTCGCGCCAGACGCCGATCGACGGGCTCGACGAAAGTTTCGCGGACTTTCTCGCGATCAATTCGCGCCGCACGGAAGAGCCCGCGCCGGTCACGCTCGTGGGCATCGACGAGAGCGCGCTGAAGGAACGCCCGTGGCCGTGGACGCCGCTCGAGTTCGCGCTTTTTTTTCAAGCCGCGGAGGTCTTCAAACCCGCGGCGTCGGCGACGAGCGAAGTGCTGCGCTGGGACGCAAAGCAGATGCCGCCGGAAGCCGCTCGCAAGGTGCAGCAGTATCAGAAAATTTTGCGCGAGCATGTGCTGCGCTCCTCGAAGGTGCTCCTCGGCGCGCAACTCGGCTACCCTGCGGACGAGACCGCGCCGCCGCCCGTGCAGGAGACGCCGCTGATTCGCAATGTCAGCGGCGACCTCAGCGCGATTCCCGAGTTCACCGCGATCGAGGCGCAGGCGGATGAAGACTTCCGGCTTTCGAGCACGACGGGCTTTACGAATGTGCCGCAGCCCGCGCGCTACACGCGCACCGCGCCGCTCGTTTTTCGCTATCATGGGCAGGTCGTGCCGAGCTTCGTTTTGCAGGCGTTTTTGTTGTGGGAAAAATTGACGACCGACGATGTGACGCTCGTCCCCGGCTCGCACATCGCGCTCGCGGATCGCGTGAAAATTCCGATCGACCGCGAGGGCCGGATGCGGATCGACTTCGGCGTAGTTCGGCGGCGGTGCGGCTTCGAGGATCTCATCCTGGCGAGCGATCAATTCGAGAACGGCCGCGCCACGCTCGTCCCCGCCGAATGGCTCAGCGAAAAGATGCTGCTGCTCGCGCGCACCGACGACGCGGCGCGCAATGTGAAGGTCGCGCCGGGACGCTACAACGCGCCCGGCGAACTCTTCGCCGCCGCGATCGGCACGATTCAAAAAGGCTCGTTCATCCGGCGCGTGCCGGAGTGGTTCGACTACGGCATCGTCGCGATCATGGTGCTCGTCGCGCGCGCGTGCCGCCGCTGGCAGAAATTTTCGACGTTGCTCATCCTGCTGCTCGCGACGGTCGCTTACGTGATGTTGGCGATCACGTTTTTCGGCTACTCGCTGGTCTGGGTGCCGATCGTGCTCCCCGCCGGGCTCGCGATTTTCATTACGCTCTTCCGCCTCGCCACGCCGGGCGTGGAATCGAAGTGGGACGTGCCGCCGAAAGAGTACCGGCAGTAGCGGGGGAAGGGGCTGACACTTGCCCTTGTCCCCACCACCCGCCGCGAAAGAAATTGCCAACCCATAAGCCGCCCTCCACCTTCCGCACACCCGCATGGGGCCAATCACCTTCACCAATCTCACGCGGGCCGTCGAAATCGGCGCGAACTGCTACGTGCTCGATGTCGCGGGGAAACGCATCGTCCTCGATTGCGGCCTGCATCCGAAATTCGACGGTGAAATCGCGACGCCAAATCTCGCGCTCGTCGCGGATGAATCGGTGGATGCGATCGTCCTCTCCCACGCACATCAGGATCATCTCGGCTCGCTCCCCGTGCTCATGCGCCGACAGTCGCAGGCGCCCGTTTTCATGACGGAAGCCACGCGCCAGCTCAGCGACATCATGCTGCACAATTCCGTGAACGTGATGCTGAAGAAAAAAGAGGACGGCGTGAGCGAGTACCCGCTTTTCATCCATCGCGAAGTGGACCGCTGCACGAAACGCTGGCGCGGGCTCCCGCTGCATCACCGCTTCGATCTCACGGGCGAGCGGCTGAGCCCGACTGACGATGCGGAAACCAGCATCGAATTTTTCAACGCGGGCCACATCCTCGGCTCCGTCGGCACGCTCATTCGCGCGGCGGGGCGGAAGATTTTTTACACGGGCGATGTGAACTTCGAGGATCAGAGCGTGATGCAGGGCGCGCGTTTTCCCGAGGAGCCGCTCGACGTGCTCATCGTCGAAACCACGCGCGGCGACCGCCCTGCGACCGAGGGCTTTTCGCGCGCCGCCGA
>JAYVRQ010000114.1:0-7728 GCA_043776145.1 Chthoniobacteraceae bacterium | reverse complement strand
TCCGTCGAAATGTCCACGGGCAGTTCCGCGCGAACCGGGCTGAAAGCCCCCGAGCGCGTCGCGGAGCCGCAGGTGATGTCGGCGTCGAATACCTGGGAAAAGCAGATGAAGAAGATGGCGGTGCCCGCAGGCTTCGCGCTCGATCTTTTCGCCGCCGAACCGCTGCTCGCGAATCCCGTGGCGTTCAGCATCGACGAGCATGGCGTCGCGTATGTCGCGGAGACGTATCGCTACCGGACGAGCGCGCTCGATATTCGGCACTACATGTTCATGCTGGAGGACGATCTCGCGAGTCGCACGACGGACGACCGCATCGCCTCGATCAAAAAGAATTTTCCCAACGACTGGCAGAAGCTCGGCCTCGAGACGGAACTCGTGCGCCGCGTCGAGGACACGGACGGCGATGGGAAGGCCGACAAGTCCAGCGTTTATGCGGACGGGATGGCGACGCTGCTCGACGGCATCAACTCCGGCGTGCTCGCGCATGATGGAAAAGTTTGGTGTACGAACATCCCGAATCTGTGGGCCTTCAGCGGGCTGACGGCGGATGGGAAAGCGGAGAAGCGCGAAGTGCTGAGCAGTGGGTATGGCGTGCGCTTTTCTTTCACGGGGCACGATCTGCACGGGCTCGCGCTCGCGCCGGATGGACGGCTTTATTTTTCGCTCGGCGACCGCGGCGCGCATGTGGTGACGAAGGAAGGAAAGACGCTCGCGCTGCCCGATGAAGGCGGGGTCTTTCGCTGCGAACGCGATGGCTCGCAGCTCGAAATTTTCTGCCACGGTCTGCGCAATCCGCAGGAACTCGCGTTCGACAATCACGGCAATCTTTTCACCGGCGACAACGACGGCGACATGGGCGACCGCGAGCGGTGGCATTATCTCGTGCCCGGCGGCGACTACGGCTGGCGCGTGGGCTGGCAGCATCCGCTGCTCGGGAAGGAGCGCAATCCGTGGATGGCCGAGCACCTCTGGGAGCCGCGCAAAACGGAGACGCCCGCGTGGGTCATCTCGCCGATCGTGCTGCTGCCCGACGGCCCGAGCGGCGTCGCGCATTACCCCGGAACCGGCCTGCCTGCTGAATTCGCGGATCGTTTCTTCGTGTGCAGTTTCAAGGGATCGAGCGCGCGCAGCAACATCGCGTCGCTCCGCGTGAAGGAGAGCGGCGCGGGCTTCGCAGTGGAAAAAGAGCCCGCGACTTTTCTTGGCAACGTGCAGGCGACCGATGTGGAATTTGGGCCGGACTCGAAGCTGTATTTCAGCGAATGGGGCGAGGGTTGGGAGAGCACGAAAGGCGGGCGCATTTACCGACTCGCGCACACCGCCGCGCAGAAGGAGCAGGCGGCGCAGATCGCGGAGGTGAAGAAGTTGCTGGGTGAGGGATTCAAGCAGCGCGCGAACGAGGAATTGGCGAAGCTGCTCGCGCATCCCGATCAGCGCGTGCGGTTGGAGGCGCAGTGGGCGCTGGCGGAAAAAGCGGCGCTGGATTCCGCGGCGATGGAGTTGCTCAAGACGACCGCGCTGCACGGCGGGGAGCCGCTGTCGCGATTGCACGCGCTGTGGGCGATCGGGCAGGTCGCGCGGCAGTACGCGCGCAGTCACCCGGATGAAAAAGCGGCGGCGTCCGGTGGCGCGTTCGAGAGCGCGCTGCTCAACGATCCCGACGCGGAAGTGCGCGCGCAGCTTTTGAAAGCCGTGGGCGAAGTGCCCGCGCCGTTTTCCCCGGAAACCACGCGCGCCGTCGCGGCCAAACTCGCGGACCCCGCGCCGCGCGTGCGCTTCCAAGCCGCGATTGCGCTTGCGAATCGCGCGGAGACGCTGCCCGCCGGGACGGTCGCCGGGTTTCTCCGCGATCAAGTGGGAGCCGATGAATTTCTGCGTCACGCCGGGGTGATGCTGCTTGCTTCGCGCGCCGGACGATCTGCGTTGTCCGAAGTCGCGGTGAACGAAGCCGCGGATGTGCGGCTCGTCGCGCTGCTCGCGATGCGGCAATTGAAAAATGACAACATCGCGGCCTTTCTCGCCGACAAAGATTCGCTGCTCGTGAAGGAGGCGGTGCGGGCGATTAATGATGAGGGAATCACGGGTGCGCTCCCGGCGCTGGCGAAAATGATCGAGAATCCGAGCAGCGACGAGATGCTGATGCTGCGCGTCATCAATGCGGCATTCCACATCGGGAATGCCGGGGCGCTGGTGACTTATGCGACGGATGCGACTCAGCCGGAGCGTCTGCGCACCGAGGCGCTGACGCTGCTCATGACTTTTCCGAAACCCTTCGCGCGCGATCGGGTCGCCGCCATTTATCGTCCGCTCGCCGAGCGACCCGCGCAGCCTGCGACCGACGCGCTCGCCGCGAATTTTGAAAAGCTGATCGGCGCGAATTCCACGAGCGTCGGCATCGCCGCGATCGAAGCGGCGAAGGCGCTCGACATGAAAGACACAAGCCCCGCGCTCTTCGCGCTCATGTCCCGCGCCGACGCATCGCCAAAGCTGCGCGGTGCCGCGCTCAGTGCCCTCGCCGCCTTCGACGATCCGAAACTCGCCGACGCCATCAAACTCGCCGTCGCCGACCGCGACCCCGCGCTCCGCGTGCAGGCCAGCGCACTGCTCGGCAAGCTCGATCCCGACGAAGCTGCCGCCCAACTCGCCGCCGCCTTCACCGACGCCGCGATGCCGGAAAAGAAAGCCGTCATCCTCGCCCTCGCCGGCCTGAAAAGCGCCGCTGCCGACAAATCGCTCGCCGGTCTGCTCGACGACTTTATCGCCGGAAAAGTCCCCGGCGAAGTGCAACTCGAACTGCTCGAAGCCGCCGCCAAACGCACGGCACCCGACGTGAAAGCCAAGCTCGCCGCCTACCACGCAAACCTGCCAAAAGGGGACGTGCTCGCCGCCTTCGCGCCCGCGTTGCTCGGCGGCGACAAGGAAGAAGGTGAGCGCGTTTTCAAAGAGCACGCCATCGCCGCGTGCCTGCGCTGCCACATCGTGAACGGCTCCGGCGGCGAGGCTGGTCCCGTGCTCACCGGCTTCGGCGAAAAGAAGGATCGCAAATACATCCTCGAATCCATCGTCGCGCCGAACGCGCAAATCGCCGAGGGCTTCCAGACCGTGATGGTCACAATGAAAAACGGCGAAATCCAGGCGGGCGTCGTGAAAGCCGAAACCGAAGCCGCGCTCACGCTGCAAATGCCCGTCCTCGACGCGCCCACCATTTCCTTGAAAAAAGAGGACATCAAAACGCGCGAAAACGCCCCGAGTGGAATGCTCCCCAACCTCGGCGAACTCCTGACGAAGCGCGAAATCCGCGACATCGTGGAATACGTGGCGACGTTGAAGGTGCCGTGAAGCGGTGTTCCGGATAGCGCGCCCGTTTCGCGTGCCTGTCGCGCCGTCGGCGTCCCCGCGATCAGCCTCGTCAGCGCATCAAGCGTGTGGGTCGGCGACGGTTCGTGGCATCGGTGAAAGCAGCGTCAGCCAAGATCACCTCTTGCGCGGCGGGGGCCGGGTCCATCGCGCAGCGAATGGCGGAAAGGCAGCGGCCAATCCAGCCTCCTCGTGATGCGTTGGAATGATGAATGAAATCACGGGAAACGGTGAAAACGGAAAAGCAGGGGCCGTCTGTAAAGGTCGAACATTTGTCAGCTAGCCGAACGACTCAACATTGGTGTCGAAGCGAAAGAGCACGCTTCACAGAAAGACCCCGCGCAAGACTCAAGAACCCCACGCCGCTTCTAATCCGCTGCGAGATGCCGCCGGATGAAATCCGTGGGCGTGATCGGCTGCGGCTGGTCGCCGGAGCCAATCAGCGCGTCGAAATGATGATCGGAGGTGATGATCCAGTCCGCACCCACCACGATGGCGCAGTCCGCAAAGGCATCGTCATCGGCATCGCCCGTGATCGTGTGAAAACGGTGGCGTGGCCCGATGCGGTGGATGCTCCCGTGCAGCAGGTCGATCAAGGTCAAAAAGCTCCACACATCTTCCCAGCGTTTTTGGCCTGACGAGCGGCGGACGACCTCCTCGTATTCCAGTAAGATGGGCGTCGAGACAGCCCATTGCACTTTGCCGTGCCGCAAGGCTTCCCTGAGCGGTGCGAAAGGAGAAGCCCGACCGAAGACTTGGGAGCAGCGCGTTCGTGTCCAGCACCACGATCACGCCGGCGGGCGCGCATGGATCGCGGCGCGCGCCTCCCGGATGATTTCCGGCAGCCGCGCGAGCTTCCCCGCCGCGCGGTCCGCGTCGAAGCCCTCATTCAGCCGGTCCGTCACCTCCTCCAGTTCCAATTCCAGCGCCACCCGATGCAGCACCAGCAAGTTTTCATCGCGCAACTTGTCCACTTCCGCGTGCAGCAGCGGGCGCAGTTCGCTCGGATCGAGGGGCAGGGCGGTGAGTGTGCTCATGCCGCCAAGGCTGCCACACCGCATTTCCACCCGCAACCGCCTCGTCGGGGCAGGATGCCCGCGTGGACCGACGCCAGCGACTCCATTTTTCGGAACTTGCGAGCGCAGCGGGTGCGAATCGCCACGCCAGACCTGCGCAGCGCCAGCGTTGCCCTGAGCATCGCCCCGGTCAGCCTCTCGCGAAATCTGCGCGACTTCCGACAGGTGCCCGGCTTGTGCGTCGGGAACTGGCTGGATTGAGCGCGCTCGGAATGAGCAGCTTTCACAGACTGAGCCCGCTCTCGTCACAAAAAAATTCTCGATTCTAAAGCTGACCGCACTCCAGACCCAAATCCGTTGGCGCACCCGGCAGCCCCGCGATCGTGAAATCCACTTGCTTGCTCCCCGTCCCATTCGCATTTGTCACCGAGACTAGCGCCGAAGTCGCCCCCTGCACCGTCGGCGTCCCCGAGATCAGCCCCGTCAGCGCATTCAGCGTCAGCCCCGGCGGCAGCGGCGAGGCGGCGGTGGATGAAAGAGCGTGCTTTCACGGACTTTTTACATCGGAAAATGCCGGAATTCAGAGTTGAAACTCAGACGCGAAACAAATCCCGAAACCAAGCCACAAATGCATCGGCGTTGGGCGAAGTAGCATCCAGAATTTTGAACTTGATCGCTTCATGGAGCTGGGCACCCGGCTGATCCTGCCAAGCGAGCCATGTGTGAACCAAAGCCTTGTCCCGATGAACCGCTTTGAACGGTGCTCCGAGTTCCCTGGCTTTTTCAACGGACCCTTGGGCGTGCAGGAAAAGCGATCCGGCAGCCTCCTCCGGTTTCAGCAAAGCAAGAAGGAATGTCTCCAGCATTCCCGGCAGTTGATTATTGGGCATCATCCAGACACCAAAACGAATTCTATTCGGCAGAACTGTGTAAAACCCGCCTGCCGGTGCCAGGTCAGGGAGAGCGACCCCGATGGCTTTGCAGCAATTCTGCATGTCAGCCCATCGATGGTCTTCGCTACCCTCCATTTTATCCGCATCGAATATGACACCGAGGGCAGCAAGAGCAGATTCCTTCAGATGGGTTTCAATCCAATCCCGCGCGGTCACAGGCCCGCCTGCTTCGCGGATGTCCACGGCATACTTCTTCGGCGCAGGTTCCCAAGCCACCCCGCGCTTCTCCATCAATTCAGGAATCAGTCGCTTCTCGGTTTTACCTTCGACAAGAAGGACATTCTTTGGGTCTATGACAGACATTGGGAGGACTATCGAACCTCGATCCCACTTTCTACAGCGATCACGATCTCACGTTCTGTGAAAGGGATGGACTCCGCTTTGTCTCGCTCGATCCGATGAATCCTAACTTCGCTCGCAGACCCGTTTTCACGGGAGCAAACCGCCGCCAGAGCTTTCCAGCAATCGCTGCTATGCGTCGTGGCAAAGACCTGAACGTTTAGCTTTTCAGCCGTCTTGTTCACCAAGCGCCACATGTCCTCCATGACGCTGTAATGAAGGCCCGTATCGATCTCATCCACGAGGAGAACGCCGCCCCGCGCACGGACGAGTGAGAGGGCCAAAGAAAGAAGATGCCAGATACCGTCGCCCATCGTTCCGATTGGGAGACGGCCTTTGGTGTCTCGCGACTTGACCACCACTCCACCACGTTGGGTGGAACGGGTCGGAAAGTTGGACGTCGAGCGCAACTCCACGACCGGGACGATCCGCTCGATGGTAGGATCAATGATCCGCAGAGCTTCGAGAATGAGGTCTTCTTCAGGATCCAACATCACGCTGCTCAGCGCAGTAATGACTTCATCCGAGGACAGCGAATCAGTAGTAACGAATGCCAGCGAAACTCGATTCTCCAGCGGCCTTTGCAGGCGTCGCCTGAGTGTATCTACGGATATTCCGAATTTTTCTGTCAGCGGAATCAATGTTTCCTCAGCTTGACTAGACGAGTTCCATTTCAAGTATAAGCCCGACGCAACCCCAAAATTGATGGGTAACTGCTCCTGGCCCTTGTCGTCATCGGTCACTTCCCGAATCATTCCCGATAGTTGCTGTGAATTCGAGTCATTTTGGGAGATGATCGCGAACGATGATCCGAGGTCTGGATCGTGGCCGTGAAAAAGATGCGAGACATCAAATTCGCTACCCACTCCACGCTCATCCTCCCCGAAAACACGTTCGCCACGGCGTGATAGCGACGTCCATATTGTTCGTGGATCCCCATGAGCGAGCAGTAGCTCAATGGCTTCCAAAAAGGAAGTCTTGCCAGAGTTGTTTGTGCCAACCAAAAGATTTACTCGTCCCAAGGGGCCAAGCTTGAATCGCGAAAAGCCGCGAAAATCTTGCAGTTGCAGTTCACGTATCATTGAAAGGAGCACAGGGTCATTGGTGAATGTTGAACATTTTTCATCCTGCAAAGTGGCCGGCGATGCGCGAGGGCGCGGAACAGCCTGCGGATCGTGCAACTATCCAGAATCAGATCGGATACAGTTAGGGAGTTCATGGCCAAGATTACGCGCCCGGTTGTTGGAGGTGCTTCTCATCGATATGGGTCAACCATGCGTCCGCCCAGTCTTCGATCTTCCGGGCGGTGCTACCCCATTTTTTGAGAAAACCAGTAGGTTGCCGATGAGCGGTGAACGCGGGTGCTCCCGCCAGCGGTTGCGATTCCGCGACTTCAAACGAGATGACATCCGCCTCGATATGGAATCGCACCAGATGATCCCCCGCGGGAAGACCGAGAGCGCCGAGAGTTGCAGTTTTAGCAATGGTGGGCATGGCTGAGATGAATTGCGAAGGAGGATAAGGGGAAACTCGGGACAGACAAGCACGGCGTGCTTTTGAAGCCGGTATCTTTTCCTCCGCTGCGGGAACCCACGACCAATCCGCGCCGGTCAAATCGTAGAAGACATCCACCAGCTTCGTCTCCGCCCGCAGATTTGTGTTTGGTGCAGAGCGGGGTCAGTCTGTGAAAGTTGCTCATTTCTCAAGGAATTGCAGATAGCCGCAGGGTTGGTTGTGAAGGGGTATCCTGACGATTGCCGCATCGAAATAAACGCGCAATTTTCACAGAATGACCCCGCCTCCCCGCGACACGCCTCAAACTCGCCGCTGCTGGAGGGAAGGAACCTCAGCGCGCTACGACGGGCTGGCGGGTTTTCTGTTCGGCGGCGTATCGCTCGCGCACGCTCTCGAGATGGGCGAGGCGTTCCTCCAGGCTCATCGCGTCGAGCTTGCGGCTGGTGGCTTCGCGCCACTTGCGCGATTCGGCGACGGCAGCAAAGGTTTTGGTCTTGGTTTCCATAGATGAGTTCCAGTGGGTTGACGATACGGACACTGCGATAGCC
>JAYVRQ010000113.1:0-2369 GCA_043776145.1 Chthoniobacteraceae bacterium | reverse complement strand
GCGCTGGCGGTCAGGGCCAGAGCTGCGTGGGCGAAGCGGCGACGGAGGCTCGGTGTGGTCTGCATCATTTGGTTTAGTGTAGGCTGGGTTGTGCCACTGGCAAATTGAAGCGCGCCACCCATGCAGCAAGCCGCACGGAAGCGTTTACGCCTTATACGATTGACACGGCTAGCTTGCAGGAAGGCTCCGCGAACGCCAACGGCGTTCCATCTTCACTCGTTCCCAAGCTCCTGCTTGGGAACGCACTTGTCCCCCGAAGCTCTGCTTCGTCCGCCGCACCGCGGCGGCGGGGGCGCTCGGGCATTAACTCGTTCCCAAGCTGCGCTTGGGAATGCCCATCTGGCGAAGCTGCGCTTCGCATGGAGGGGGTGTCAACGGGCAGGCGGAGCGCGGGTGGGCGATCCGCACGCACGGCCCGCCCGCGGACACCCCCGCCTGCGAAGCGGAGCTTCGCTCCCAAAGGCATTCCCAAGCGGAGATCGGGAACGAGGGGAAGAGTGACACGGGCTTTCCTGCCCGTGACCCCGGCACTCACGGGCTGGAAAGCCCGTGTCACCTTTGGCCGTGTGACCGTGTCATGCGATTTCCACAGTCCGAGTGCCTGAATGGCGTGCCGGGGTAGGGCGGGTATCCTACCCGCCGTGCCGGGTATTCTACCCGGTACATCGGACGTCTTTTACGGATGCGACGCGCACAGACCTCCGTCGCGTGCCGGGTTGAAAACCCGGCACGGCGGGTAAAATACCCGCCCTACCCCGGCACGTCTTTCAGGCAGTCGGAGTGTGGAAATCGTATCCATCGGATCCGTGGCCGGGACGTTCCGAAACGCGACGCGGACGTTGTTTTCGCATTTCGGAAGACTCCGCAAGGCGAGGCCAGGCTGGTGGCCGCGCTGGCGGGTGTTCCGAAAGGGCGCGGGGAGCTGGAAGTTCCATTTTCCAATGTCCAGGAACGCGGCGAGAGGCTGGAAGCCGGGTTTCTGGACGTCCCAAAACGGCGCGACAGGCTTGCAGTTCCATTTCGGGACATTCCAGAACGCCATTTCACGCGATGTTTTCGCATTGCTGACACCGCCAGGATGGCGTTCAGCCCTGGGTCACGTTCGGGGAGACTGGCGCCAGCGGCTCTCTTTCCCGAAAGTGACACGGTCAGCCCGACTGAAACGGCTCGCCTCCCAGCCGGCGCGCTTCGATCGGGTGCGAGATTCATCGCGGAAAAAAGAGGTTCGCCCGGCGCGTGGCACGATTCACGCGGTATCAACGATGGGAGCGCACTCCGCTCTTTATCTCCAACTCAAACCAAACCTTCTTTCTTATGGCCGACACCGCAATCCTCACCGCCATCGAAACTGGCGAACTCATCCGCCAGGTCGATAACAGCCGCGCCGCCGGAGCACCCTTCAAGCTGACGCCCGATTTGCGCGCGCTGACGGAGGGCCGGCTCGCGGTGGCGAAGAGCAAGAACGCGGCGACCAGCATCAGCGCGGGCGATGCGGCGGGCGCTTCGGTGCAGGTGCAGGCGGCGGTGGGCAAGCTGCGCGAGGCGTTGCGCGATGGATTTAATCACATCAAGGGCATCCCGAGCGACGACATCTCGCCGGCGCAGCGGGTGCAGGCTTTCACGCATTACGGATGGGAGGGCAGCAAGCTGGGCGCGCTGACTTCGGCCACGCGGATCAATCATCTCGCGGACCTGGCGCAGGCGGGCGCTTCTTCGGTGCTCTTGATGGCGCGCTATCCGAGTTCGGTGATGAACAAGATCAATAACTGGTCGGCGGTGCTCGAGGCCAATGAAGCGATGGCGGGCGGCGGTACCCGGCAGGCGGCCATCGAGGCGCGCAATCAATCGCGCGATGATTTGCAGAAGGGGAACATGCGCGTGCGCTTCTTCTACTGCTCGCAGAGCGATGACGGCGAAAAAACCGCCGAGCTGGCCCGCATCGGTTTCCAGCCCAAGCGCGATCCGGGCGATGCCACGCCACAGCCGCTGCCCGGTGCGGCGGGCGCCGTCACCTTCAATGCGGCGACGCGCGAACTGACGATCGGCGGGCTCCCGACTCACGCGACTTCCCTCCGCGCCTTCCGCAAACCGGCGGGCGGCGAAGCGGAACTGGCTGGCATTTCGACCGGCACCACCGTGAGCGTGACCGCTTACGCGCCGCTGACTCCGGGTGTGAGCTATGAAGTGTGGATCGCGGGCCACAACTCGCGCGGGGATGGGGCGGTGAGTAACAGGGTGACTTTTACGGCGTAGAAAATTTCAGCGGTCGTTTCCAAGCAGAGAGCCTGGGCACATGTTCAAACGGGTTTCATTGCCCTGACGCGCCGCGTTGACATCGGCGGCTCAATCTGTGGTGATGCGGCGTTTTC
>JAYVRQ010000112.1:0-7771 GCA_043776145.1 Chthoniobacteraceae bacterium | reverse complement strand
GGAGGAAGTGGAAGCGTTCGTCGCCGACACCAGCGCGGATGCTTACGAAAAGCTCGTTGCGCGGCTGCTGGCCTCGCCGCGCTACGGCGAGCACTGGGCGCGGCATTGGCTGGATGTCGCGCATTATGCGGACACCCACGGCAACGACCACGACCACGCGCGTCCGAACGCGTGGCCGTACCGCGATTACGTCATCCGCGCGCTGAACGAGGACCGGCCCTACGCGCGCTTCGTGCAGGAGCAGGTCGCCGGCGATGCGCTTTTTCCCGGCGATCCGCGGGCGGTGGCGGCGCTCGGTTTTCTCGCCGCCGGCCCGTGGGATGACACGCTGATGGTCACGGTGCGCGAGGACACGGTGGATCACCACATGGCGCAGAATCTCGACCGCGACGACATGGTGACGACGGTGATGAGCACTTTTCAAAGCCTCACCGTCCACTGCGCGCGCTGCCACAATCACAAGTTCGATCCCATCATGCAGCGCGAATACTACGCGCTCCAGGCGGTCTTCGCGGGCGTGGATCGCGCGGATCGCCCGTTCGATGCGGACGCGCAAACGCACGCGAAGCGCCGCGAATTACTCGCGCGCAAATACGACATCGCCACGCGCGCGCCCGCACTGCTCGCGACGCTCGACTCGCCCGCAGTCGTGCGCGCGGTCGCGGAGTTTGAGGAAGCGGCGGCGCGGCGGGAGAAGGCGTGGACGCCGTTTGAAATCGTCAGCGTCGTCTCGACCGGCGGCGCGACGCTCACACGCCAGCCGGACGGATCGTGGTTCGCGAGCGGCACACGACCCGCGCGCGACAACTACATCATCACCGCGCGCTGGAAGGCCGGGGCGATTCGCGCAATGCGACTCGATGCGCTGCCCGATGACCGGCTGCCGCAGCGCGGGCCGGGCCGCTACGACAACGGACATTTTCATCTCACGGAATTCCGCGCCTTCGCCGCGCCGGCGGATGCGGGCGAAAGCGGGACGCCGATCGTTTTCGCGCGGGCGACCGCCGATGTGAACGAAGCGCCGACGATGTCCGCCGCACAGGCGATCGACGGGAACAGCGACACGCACTGGGGCATCCATCCGCACTACGGCGAGCGGCACGAGGCGGTCTTCGAGTTGAAAAATCCCGCCGAGTTTGCGGGGGACGCGACCCTCACGATCTTGCTCGAACATCAGGGCGGAGCGCCGGGACACGGGCTCGGTCGGTTCCGAATTTCCGCAAGCGGCGAAGCGAATGCCGCCGCGCTCGCACCGCCCTCGGCGGAAGTCGCCGCGCTCCTCCGCGTGAAGGCGCGCGAGCGCACCGAGGCGCAGCGCCGCGACATCGCGCTCGCCATCATCGCGATGGAAAACGATCGCGCCATCGCCGCGCTGCCCGCGCCGCAGTTCGTCTATGCGGTGACGAAAGATTTTCCACCGGACGGCGAAAACTTCACGCCATCACCGCAGCCGCGCCCGATTCACATCCTCGCGCGCGGCGAACTGGGCAAGCCCGGCGAACTGGTCGGCCCCGGCGCGCTTGGGTGTGTGCCGGGAATGCCACCCGCACTCGCCATTGCTGATGCCGCCGACGAATCCGCGCGCCGCGCCGCACTCGCGCGCTGGCTCACCGATGAGCGGAACGTGCTGACGTGGCGCAGCATCGTGAACCGCGTCTGGTCGTATTACTTCGGGCGCGGCCTCTGCGACACGCCGAATGACTTTGGAAAAATGGGCGGCGAGCCATCGCACATCGAACTGCTCGACTGGCTCGCGATCTGGTTTCGCGATGAAGCCCACGGTTCACTCAAAGCCCTGCACCGCCTCATCGTCATGAGCGCGACGTATCGACAAAGCGTGGCGGAAAACGCGGAGGCTGCGGAGCGCGACAACGACAACCGGCTGCTCTGGCGCATGAATCGTCAACGCCTCACCGCCGAAGAAGTGCGCGATACCGTGCTGCAATTCAGCGGCAAACTCGATCTTACGATGGGCGGCCCGTCCGCCGTGCAGTTCGTCTCGCGCGGCGACGCCACGTTCAAGGCCGGCGGAAATCCCGCGTTCCTCGACTACGAACATTTCGATCCCGACTCTCCCGCCGCGAATCGCCGCGCCATTTACCGCTTCCTTTTTCGCACCGTGCCGGACCCGCTCATGGACGCGCTCGACTGCCCCGACGGCGGCGCGATCACGCCCGTGCGCAGCTTCTCGACCACGGCGGTGCAAGCCCTCGCGCTGCTGAACAACGCCTTTCTCATCCGCCAGTGCGAGCACATCGCCGCGCGCCTCGCGAAAAACGCAAACACGCCGGAGACGCAGGCGGAATCAGCATTCCGGCTCATCCTCCTCCGCGGCGCGAGCGATTGGGAGCGCGCGAAATTTGCCGCCTACATCGGGCGTCACGGCCTCGCCAATGCCTGCCAGCTTCTGCTCAACAGCAACGAATTCCTCCACATCGACTGATCTCATCTCCCGGAATTGACCGGACTCTTCGGTGGCGGCGCGGAGCCGCAAAGTAGTCTGCGACTTTAGTCGGTAACAACGCGGGCCACGGGATGACCTTGAGCAGTCCCTCGATTCCCGACTTCGGTCGCTTATCCCGTGGCGCGCGTTGTTGCCGAGTAAAGTCGCGGACCACTTAAAGCAGCACGTCTTTGATGACGTGACCGTGGACATCGGTGAGGCGGCGGTCGATGCCGTTTTGCCGGACGGTGAGCTTTTCGTGGTCGATGCCGAGCAAGTGGAGAACGGTTGCGTGCAGGTCGTAGCAATACGTTTTGTTTTCCACAGCCTGATAGCCCCAGTCATCGCTGCTGCCGTATGAAATGCCCGCTTTGATCCCCGCGCCCCACAGCCACGAGACGAACGAGCCGCCGTTGTGATCGCGTCCGAGCGAGCCCTGCGCGAAGGGCGTGCGACCGAATTCGGTGGTCCAGATGACGAGCGTGTCTTCGGCGAGACCGCGCGATTTCAGATCGCGGAGCAGCGCGGCGATCGGCTGGTCCACGCTGGCGGCCATCGGCGGGAGTTCGGTTTGGATGTTGCCGTGGTTGTCCCAATTATTCACCGCGCCCTGCGGGCCGCTCCAGACTTGCACGAAACGCACGCCGCGCTCGATGAGCCTTGTGGCGAGCAGGCAGCGGCGTCCGAAATCTTCGGTGACTTTATTGGTGAGACCGTACGCAGTGCGGACAGACTCCGGCTCGCGCATCACGTCGAAGGCTTCCGGCGCGCTGAGCTGCATTTTCGCCGCGAGTTCGTAGCTGGCGATGCGGGCATCGAGGCGCGAATCGCCGGGGTGCGCGGCGGCGTGATCGCGGTTGATTTTGTCGAGAAGTGCGAGGCCTGCGCGGTCGGCGTCGCGCGTGGCGAAGGCGTATTTTTCAGCCGCGAAAAGATCGGGCACCGGACGCGGCGACGCAGCGTTGATGACGGTGCCCTGATGCACCGCGGGCAGGAAGCCGCTGGTGAAGCAGCCGCGCTGATTGTACGGCAGGCCGCGCGCGTCGGGCAGCACGACGAACGTCGGCAGATTGTCCGCGAGATTTCCGAGCGCGTAGGAAATCCACGCGCCCATGCACGGGAAGCCGGGCAGCAGAAAACCCGAGTTCATCATGTAAGTGCCGGGGCCGTGGACGTTCGTCTTCGACTGCATCGCCATCAGGAACGCCATCTCGTCCACGAGCTTCGCCTGCTCAGGGAAAACGCTGCTCACCCAGCGCCCGCTCTGACCGTGCTGCGCGAATTGAAACGGACTTTTCATCATTGCCCCGGCGGGCGCGGTGAAACCCTCCGGCTTGTCTTTCGGCCCGAGCATTTGGCCGTGGAGTTTTTCCAGCGCGGGCTTGTAGTCGAAAGTGTCCATCGGGCTCGCGCCGCCCGTCATGAAAAGCTGGATGACGCGCTTTACCTTCGGCGGGTGATGCTGGATGCCCGCGGCCAGCGCGTCGCGCGAGCAAAGCTGCGAGAACGCGAGCCCGGCAAACCCACCGCCGAGATTCCACAGGAAATCTCGGCGGCTGAGAGCGGACGGGGCGTTCATGTTTTAACCACTAACCTGCACTTACCGGCACTGATGGACAGAATTGGATGAAGCTCGGTCTTCCGACTTCTTTCATTAGTGCCGGTAAGTGTCCATCAGTGGTTTCACGCAAACGCGGGCAGCTCGAAACCCTTGCGGTATTCGCGGCGCACGATCGTCTTCGTCGCTTCGGCGTGATTGGGGAAAGACAGCGTGGCCTTGTCCCAGCGGAGTTCCTGATTGGGAAAACGTCCCGCTTTCGAGCAGAGCAGGCCCGCTTCCGCGATTCGCGCGGCATAGGAAAACGGGGTCTGCACGAAGGCGTCGGGCTTGCCCAAAATTTTGTCCACCCACGAATGCCAGTGGTTGCGCGCGGTCGGCGTGCCGAGGCCGGGGAGTGATTCGAAATCGCCGGGATTTCCGCCAATCCAGATTTCAGGATTGCCTTCCGGTTCGACGAGCAGCACGCCTTTTTCGCACACGACGAGCGTGCCTGTGCCCGGCCATTTTCCAGGCGGCAGCCCGAGCGAGGCTCGCGACGGGGCGAGCGATTGGTCGGCGTAGTTCACGACGAAGCGACCGTTCGCGAAGCGATCTTCTGGCACCTTGTAGGTCAGGGTCGAGCGCATGAAACGCGTGTGGTAGAAGCCGCTCGGCTCGTGCGTGTCGGTCTGCACGGCGACGGGCGAGGGCAGGTCGTAGGCGAAGTAAAGGATGTCGAGCAGATGCGTACACCAGTCGCCAAGCTGGCCCGTGCCGTAGTCCCACGACGAGCGCCATTGCAGATTGACGAGGCCAGGGCGATGCGGCGCGTCAAGCGCGCAGCCGAGCCACAGCGTCCAGTCGAGGTTCGGCGGCGGCGGCGTGGGATCTTTCAAGCCGCCATACCAGAAGTATCCCTCCGTCCCCAGCGGCGGGCCGCCGACCCACACATGCGCCTCGATGGCTTTTCCGAGCAGACCTTTCTTCAAAATATCCACCGCATACTGCCGCCCCACCGGACCCATGCGCTGATTGCCCGCCTGCGTCACGAGCTGCGGGCACGCCTTGATCGCGCCCTCGATCGCCGCCACTTCGGAAAGCTGCTGCACGAGCGGCTTCTGCCCGTACACATGCTTGCCCGCCTTCATCGCCGTCATGTCCACCACCGCGTGATTGTGATCCGGCACGCAGACGACCACCGCGTCGAATTTGTCCGCGTGCTTTTCAAAAGCCTCGCGAAAATCGCGGCAGGTGAACGCCTCGGGATGCTCCTTCGAGATTTTCTCGATCGTGTTCGAGTCCACATCGCACAGCCCGGTGAAGACCACGTCGGGATGCTTCTTGAGCTGCATCCGATCGTGCGGCGCGATACTGCCGCCGATGCCGATGTGCAGGATTTGCAGCTTGCTGTTTTTATTGGTCTGCGCGCGCGCGCCCAGCGAGAGCGAGGCGAGGCCCGTGGCGAGCACGGTGCCGGTTTTGAGGAAACTCCGCCGGGTGACCGGGGAGACGGGAGTGAGGGTTTGGGGCGTTTTCATGGCGACATGATGCATGGAGGACGCGGCAACTCAATCCCCGGCTTCATCAGGCCAAAATAAAACCGGGCGGAGAATTTCTTCCCCGCCCGGCGTTATATTTTAGCAGGACGCTGTTTAGAGCTTCACGCTGCCGAGCTTGCGGCGCAGACCTTCCACGGCGACGAGCCCCATTCCGAGGAGCGCAACGGTCGTTCCGCCGTCTGGCACGGACGCGTTCGTGGACGAGAAGCTGAACGTGGTGCCCAGCGTGTTGGCGCTGAGGATCCAAGTTCCCGCTGTGTTATCCCGTCCGGTCTTGTGCGCGATGCCCGTTCCGGTGAGGAGGAGGGCGGTCGGCGACTCGAACGCGACGTTGAGCGCGAGCAGGTCGAACGACGTTCCAGGCTGGGAAGGAATCGTCCAAAGCGGGACGACGCCGCCCACTGGGAACGGATCGAAGGTGAACGGCGTCTGGGTGACGGCCGCACCGGCGAGGCCAGCGTAGTCGCCAGTCGGGCCGGCGCTCACGGTCACGCCGCTAAAGCTGGTGAAAGCTGTCGCGAGCGCGAGGTTCGGGTTGTTGATGGTGTAACTGCCGGAGAAGGAAATTTCCCCGGTGATTGGAATCGCGGACGCCTGCTGGTTTAGAAGGGCAGCGATGCCCAGAGCCAGAGGAGCGGCGAGTGTCATTAGACGTGTCATATGTTTTTGTGTTTGTTTGAGATTGTCAGCTTTCCGACTTCTACGGTTTAGCAACGGTCGTGCCACCGTTAAAAAACGTATTGCAAGCCACTGGTTCGCAACGATTTGAATTTTTTCTGAAAAATTGCCGGGCAAGTTTTCAGCGGTGAGACTGTAAAGCGATCCGACGCTTTCCCGCGGGGTTTATCGCTCGGCGTTGTTAAGTTGTTGTTCCTGAACCACATAAACTCGATTTTCAGAGGCGTAAGATTCCCTGACAATCTGTAACTATTTGAACATCAACTACTCTCGCTCCTGCTGCTCCAGTGCGCGCCGCGCTTCGGCAGACATCGGTTCGGGCAGCCCGGCCTCCATCGCTCGTTTCAGCGCGGCCTGACTTTCCGCTTTTTCTTTCGTCTGCCAGCAGGCCATTCCGAGAAAGTAAAGTTGCCGCGCGCCGAGCGGTTTCCGGCCTTCGCTCTCGCGCAAAAGCTGACGCGCGTAGGCGTATTCCTTCCGCTCGTAGCTCAGTTCCGCGAGAAGTTGCGCGAGGTCGGCGTCGTCGGGAAGCGTCTTGCGCGCTTTCGCGGCGAGGTCATAAGCGGCGACCCGGTCGCCCGCGTTGTTGGTGAAAATACTCGCGAGTTCTTTTTGCGCGGGCGCGAATTCCGGCTGGAGGCGCAGGATTTCGGCATAAGTCGCGGCGGCGGATTTGGCGTCCTTGCGCTGCGTTTCGATCGCGGCCCGGACCATGAGCGCCGGGAGGTATGCGGGATCGGCTTGCAGGATTTTTTGAACGTCCGTCCCGGCTTCGGCGAGGCGTGCCGGGTCTTGCGCGACGGCGGCGAGTTCGAGAAACCGCTTCGCGTCCACAGCCTCTGGCGAATCCGCTGCGGCAATCCCGGCCACACGCTCCATCAATTCCCGCGCCTCGTTCACCTTCCCCAAATTGTATGCCGTCGAGGCAAGCGCGTGCTGGATCGGCGCGTCGTCGGGAAGCTGCCGCGCGCTTTCCTGCAAAAGCCCGTAGGCCCAACTCGTGTTGCCGCTCCGGCTCGCGATCGTCCCGAGCAGCCCCGTCGCCTTCGGATCGTTCGGCGCGAGCGCGCGCGCCTTTTTCGCGAGGTCCAGCGCCTTCGCGGAATCCTTCAGCGGACCCGCGTAAAGCTGTGCCAGCTTCATCGTCGGCGGCAGCAGCTTCGGATTGATTTTCAGCACGCCTTCGTAAGTCGCCGCCGCCTTCGCAAACTCACCCTCCTTCTCGTGAAATTCGCCGACGCGCATCTGCGCCACCACATCGCCCGGCTGCGCCTTTGCCATCTCCTCGAACTGCGTCACCGACGGCACCGCCGCTCCCTTCGATTGATCGCCCAGCGACGCGAGCCGCGCGCCGATCTCGGATTTTCCGGGGAAATCTTCCGTCGAATCCGCCGCGATGCGCAGCGACGTGCGCGCCGCGTCCATCTCGCCCATCATGTAATTCGCGAGCCCGAAATGGTACTGCACCTCGTGCTCGCCCGGCAGCTTCGACACCGCCTCGCGGAGCAGCGTCACGGCCTGCGGATAGTCCGCGCGCTTGTAGCAAATCCA
>JAYVRQ010000111.1:0-2380 GCA_043776145.1 Chthoniobacteraceae bacterium | reverse complement strand
GCGATGCCTTTGCTCACGGTGTTGAGCAGCACGTTGTCGAGCGAGTTGTCTGCGGCGACATACAGATTCGCCGTCACGCTCGCGAGCACGTAGCCGCTGAGATTGGCGGTGGTGCGCCAGCGGAATTGCCCCGCCACCACGCTGTCCGTGCCTGCGGCGGTGAGGCCGGTCCATTGCGAAAAGCCGTCCGGCCCGAGCCACGCGGGGTGCCCGTTTTGCACGACGGCGGCGACGTTGTTCGTCACATTAAAATAGTGCGGATCGCCCGTGCCGATCGTGGCGAGCGTGCCATCGGCGGCGATGCCCGTGTTGAAAAGCGACGAGATTTTTTCCCGAAACGGAATGGGCGTCGGCAAGGGCGGCGTGCCTTCGACGAAAAATTTCACCTCGCTCAAACCGGCAAGCTGGCTGGCGTCGCCGTGGTTCGTCGTGATGTTGAAGCGCACGTAGCGCACGCCCGTCCGGTCGAACTCGAACCGCTGCCCCGGCTCCGTCGCGAGCCCGCTCGCGCGGATGAAACTGAGCGTGCCCGCGCTCGTGAACGGCCCCGCCGCCGCCGTGGCCACGAGCACTTCGACCGACTTCGCGCCCGCCGTGGTCGCGCCGGATTCGTTGTAATTCCAAACGTGAAAAGACGTGAGATGCGCGATGCTGCCGAGGTCGAACGTGATGACCGCGGGGAGCGGATCGGTCGGCGCGCTCACGTTGCCGTTGCTCTGCCACATCGCGCCGTTCGCCGTGATGCCATGCGTCTGCCCAGAGATGCCCGAGCCGTTCACGCAGTTCACCGCCGCGCGCGTGAAGCCGGTCGTGCGCTGCGAACTGAAATCGGTGATCGCCACGTTGGCGACCGCCGCCTCGATGGGGACTGCCGTCGCGACTTCGTTGCTGAAGGCGTAGTGATGCCACGTCCCCGCGTCGATCGGCAGGAAGTCGAACGCGAACGTGCCGTTGCCGCTGGCTGTGTAGTGATACTTCACGATGAGGCCGTTGCCGGAAAGCGTCGCGTTTTCATCGACGATGAAAGCCGTGCCTGTGTCGCTCGGCGTGATCTGATTCCGGCGCACCGGCGGATCGCCGAAGCCGGTCGTGTAGAAAGTCGCGAGGTAAGTCTGATTTGGCGTGAGGCCCGTGAGTTCGAGGCGTGACTTTCCGTTGAAGCTGTTGCCGTAAAAGAACTCCTCGCAGAGCTGGCGGCTGCCTGTCCCCGCCGGGAGATTGTTGGCGCCCTGGCCGTTGCCGTTGTTGGTGAAAGCGTTGTCCGCGCCGAGCAGCACCCACGTCGCGCCGGAGTGCGCGTTCGAGCCGGGCGAATCGAACGTCACGCCATTGATCGCCGTGTAGCCGCCCGCGCGATTGAAGCCGATCTTGTGCGTGTAACTTTTCGCCGCGCTCACGCCCGAATCCGCATCGCCCGTCCACGGCAGCACGCTCCAGATTCCGCCGGGCACGGCGGGCGGCGGGTCCATGTAAATCTGCGGATTGCCAAACTGAAATCCCGCCTGCCCGCTGCTCCACGCCGCGTCGTTGAACGCGGGATTTTGCCAGCCTGCCGCCTGCGCGGTTTGGTTGTATTTCCACGTCGAGCTTTGCGCGATCACGGGCGTCTTCACCGGGGGCGGAGGCGGTGGAAAGTTCGCCGCGCCCGGAGTTCCGCCGAGTTGCGCGCTCGCCGTCCAGTTTTCCGCGCGCGCCGAACCGCTGTAGGGATCGCGTTTCGCCAGCGTCGCCCCGCCGCCATCCGGCGCGACCGGCCACTCGCCCTTGTCGCCGTAGGTCAGTTCGTCCATCGCGCGGTCGTTGTTATCCAGCAGCCGCAGCGTGTCGCCGGAGTTATTCAACACGCCGGTAAAAGGCCCGAGCGCGCCGGGAAAACTCGCGGGCGTTTTCGCGATGAGCAGATGCCCGCCCGCCGGAATCACCGTGCCGACAGCGAACGAATAATCCGCGCCGCCCGCGATCCGCCAGTCCGACAAATCCACGTTCACACCCATCATGTTAAAAAGCTCGATCCACTCGCCCGCCTCGCCCGCGCCCGCCGGGTTGTAGTGGATTTCATTGAAGACAACGACCGCATCGTTCGGCGGCAGCGCGCGGACGGGGGCAAGCAGACAGGCGAGGAGGACGAACAGCGATGGGAGGATTTTCATGCGGGGATGCCGGACTATCCCGCGAGAAGTCCGCGTTGCTACCGAAAACAATGGCGGAAATAATTATTGACGCTCTAAAAATTTTCTATAACCACTGCTCTACTGTTTCAGGTTTCACCGACAGTTCACCCCCAAAACAAACAACTTCAGCGCATTGCTTCCGTCGCCCCCGTCATCCTTACCAAACCATTCCTCTTTATGAAATCCCCGCTCGCCAAATCCATCGCCGC
>JAYVRQ010000110.1:0-30054 GCA_043776145.1 Chthoniobacteraceae bacterium | reverse complement strand
CGAAAGACGAGCAGGCGATCGACACGGCCAGCGCAAATGCAGGAGCCAGCGGGGTGGAATTCCGACCTCGGTTTCGGAGCAAAGAAGGAATCGGAAGGGTCACGCGATGAATCCTATTTGAAGTGGGCAGGGGAACCAATCACTAGCACACGCTAAAACATTTTTTCCTGAACGATAAGACTGTCAAAAGGCTTCAGATAGAAAGCCTCGGTGGGTGCGTTTCGCAACGCCGGGCTCAGGTCGAGTATCTGTGTCTGCTGCTGCCCACCTGTCTGTCTCACTAGGATGACTTTGGTTGGATTCGCGAGCCCCGGCGAGAATCCGCCGGATTCCATGATGGCTTCAAACGCAGTCAGCGGCCGCTCCATGCTCACCTTGCCGGGCCGGTTCACCGCGCCGGAAACATAGACCACCGCGCCACTCTTTTGCAGCCCGACCAGGACGGAGGCATTCCGCAGCTTCGGGCGGTAAAGATCGGTTAGCTGGTTCTGCAATGCCTCCGGTGTTTTCCCCGCGGCTTTGATTTCACCGACCTGCGCGAGATTGATCTTCCCATCGGGCCGGATTTTCTCCGTCTGATTCATCTCGGGCGTCCCTGAGAACGTGATCGTCACCACGTCTCCCGGACTCAGCACGACCGCCTTTTGCGCAGACGATCCCGGCACGGGGCCAGTCTTCTTCGGTGTCTCGCAGCTCGTGAAAAAGACCGCCAGAAGCATGGCCAACCTTCCGCAAAAACGGAGGAGTGAGCCGCGATTCGTGGATGCTGTGGTCTTGGTGTTCGATGGTTGGGATGATGTGCTCATAAGGGTTCTTTCTCGAAAGGAGTCATGGCTTCACCCTTTCGCAGCCAGTAAAGCAGCAGAAAAAGCGGTGGGAGTGAAAGCATAAAAAACAAGGGTCCGCCGTTTCTATGGATCGCGTGGTCAATCATCTGCGGGCCGAAATGCACGCAGAGCAGGCCGATGACTAGAATGCGAAACCCATTCCGAAGGATCGCCAGTGGAATCACGACGGCGAGCAGCACGACGCGACGCCACGGGCTCTTCAACAAAAGATGGGACGCCAGGAGGGAGATGATGAACAGCACCCAACTCGAGCGGATGCCGCTGCACTCCTGGGCGACTTCGAGGGTGATGTTGGAAAGCTGGAAGACAAGGCCATCCCGGAGAACGGGCGTGCCGGAAATGCCGAAGAACAGACTCGCCGCCTCAGCCGACGCGAGCTTCAACGCAGTCTCCATCCAGTGAACTGCGGCATCGGGAAGCGGCACCATGAAATAGAGAAACGCGATCGGAAAGCAGGCCACCTGCATCCAGCCCCGCCCGAGAAAGAAAAACCCACCCGCGATTAGCAGCGTGGGGAATGAAAACGCCACGAACGAAAGAAAATCGCCCGGGCTCAGTTCCGGACGCAGGCGCAACGCAAGGCCGAACGCCGCGATCCCGATTGCAAACGTCAGCGCGCCGCATACCGGCGAGCTGCGAAAGTCTTTTGGAAGCGTGCTGCGTTGAAGATAGATCAGGTAGCCGGAGATAAACGGTACCAGAAGGATGTGGGAATGCAGGGAAGCCTCAGCCGCATATTGAACCAGCGAACAAAGCGGACCCAAAAAAACCGCGCACAACAAAACGGCGAACACCAAAAGACCGCCCAGCCGCGACTTGTGCCCCCGGTTCGCACGCAATCCCGCACCTTCTGCAAACGCAGAAGCGGTTTCGGTGGTAATGCGTGTGGCCTTCACTGGAGTCGCCCGTTCGTTACGCCTTCCAGACTTTCCCCGCAGCCACCTTCACGTTGGTGAGAGCATTGCGTGTATCCACGATGCACTGTGCCGCGTCGGCCAGTTCCTGATAGTTCACGCAGGCATGTGCGGTCGCGACCAGCACGACATCGAACGACGCAATCGTCGCGCGATCCCATTTCACCGACTCCGTCCCCGCCCAATGCGAGTGCTCCCGCGTCGGTCGAATCACCGGCACATACGGATCGTGGTACGCCACGTCGGCCCCGCTCTCCTGAAGCAAATCCATCAAGACATAGCTGGGCGACTCGCGCTCATCTTCCACATTGGGTTTATAAGCCAGCCCCAGCAGGAGAACCTTGGCCCCATTGAGCGCCTTGCGTTTCGAGTTCAAGGCTTCCATCACCCGGCTCACCACATACTTGGGCATCCCAGTATTGATCTCCCCGGCCAATTCGATGAAGCGCGTATTCTGCGAGTATTCGCGTGCCTTCCAAGTCAGGTAAAAAGGATCAATCGGAATACAGTGCCCGCCCAAACCGGGGCCGGGATAAAACGCCATGAAACCGAAAGGCTTCGTCTTCGCCGCATGGATCACTTCCCAAATATCAATACCCATCGCCGCATAGACGACCTTCAACTCATTCACGAGCGCGATGTTCACACTGCGGAAAATGTTTTCCAGCAGCTTCGTCGCCTCCGCGACACGGCACGACGACACCGGCACCAATGACTTCACAGCCCGTCCATACAGTGCCATTGCTTTCTCCAGGCAAGCAGGAGTGTAACCGCCGACGACTTTCGGTACCGTCTCCACTTTGCTGTCCACATTCCCCGGATCCTCGCGCTCTGGCGAAAAGGCCAGGTGAAAATCAATGCCAGCCTTCATTCCCGAACCCTCTTCCAGCACTTCACGCAAATCCTCATCCGTCGTCCCGGGGTAAGTCGTCGATTCTAAGACGACCAGCGTCCCTTTGACTAGGTGCGGCCCGATCGCCCGGCCCGTTTCGATAATGTAGGAAATATCCGGCTCGCGGTTCTTATTCAGCGGAGTCGGCACACAGATAATGACCGCCTCCACTCCCCGGACCTGCGCAAAATCTGTGCTCGCAGCAAAACGCTTTTCCCTGACGCTGGTTGCCACGTCATCGCCCGAAATGTGTTTGATATAGCTTTGCCCGTTGTTCAGCGCGTCCACCTTCGCGGAATCAATGTCCAATCCCAGGACACGGCTTCCAGTTTTGGCGAATTGCAGGGATAACGGCAGGCCCACGTAACCGAGGCCGACGATGGCGATGTTTTTAGATGTCATAAGTGTTGGGGGTTAAGTTGCGGAAAGGTTGGGAGGCATCGCCTCCAATTGGTGAGACAAGGCAAGAAGCATCCATGCCTGGGACCAGCGCATGTAGCAAATGCGATTGGTCCAAAACGGCATTTTCTGGTAATAAAACCAACCCTCCGGCGACCGCATCTCGCGTAGCGCATGGGCGCAGACGCTGGCTGCGAGCGGTCGGCTCCGCGCGTCGTAGGCGGCCAGCCCCGTGAGCGTAATCAGCGCCTGCGCGATGGAGTGGATGTCGATGGGATAAGTCCGGTCGTGGAAATACTTCGCGCGGCCATCGGCCTCAAAGAAATGGTCTAGATAGAACTGGTAGCCCTTTTGAATGACAGGTTCACATTCCGCCAGATCAAGACACTGGCGAATGCGTTCCAAGGCCATGAGATTGTAGCCGGTGTGAAAGCTGTCGATCCACTGCTGCTTGGACGTTTCCCCATAAGGCCAGGAGCCAACGGGGCGCTGGCGGGCGATGGCATAGCGCGTGGCCGCGATGGCGGCGGACTTAAAAGTATCCGATGGGTTGTGCGTGTGAAGTCTGGCAAGAAGAGCCGCACCAAGAAGACTGGCATTGTGAATCCGGCTGTGATCCAGCGGAGTGTAGCTGAAACAAAGCGTTTCGGCTTCGCGGGTAATGTTCAATCCTTCGAGTAAAAACTCGCCGGCACTCTGCGCTGCTTTTAGCCAGACAGGATCGCCAAACTGGTCATAGGCATCCAGCAGGGCATTCGCGGCAAAGGTGGTGCAGATAATGTTGGGAGTCCCGCGCGGAACCAGATAGGTCCGGGTTTGCCAGTCAAAGTTATAGCCCCAGCAGGAGCGTGGCTGCCCGGTCGAGCGCAACTCCAGCAGACGCGCAGCCAGTTCGGAGACCAGCGACTGCGAACCCCTGCGCAGGCCGTGCAACTGAACCGCAGCCGCGAGGAAAACGGCGATGCCCTTGGGATTCTGCTCACGCGGCACCCGAAGAAGACCGCGAAAATTCACCGGACTGCGTTTCATTCCCTGCGTGGCGACGAGGCGCAGGAGGCTGGATTTTAGAATTCCAAGGCTTCGCAGGAGTCTGCTGTTCAGCGCATCATACGGATCGTGGCCGGACCAGTTTTCACCTCGGCAGTAATTCAAAAGCGACTCCACGGCTTTCGCCACGTTGTTATCCGCAGATTGTTCTACAACTAAACTCATTTGGATTTGGAATTCTCCAGGTAATCAAAGGCGTCAACGATGCCGGTAGCGGCATTGTCGAAGTTAAACACAGAAACTTTTTCCCGCGCCCGCTGCGAAAACAATTCCCATTTAGCCTGATCGGAGATCAGGGCGGCAACCGCAGCAGACCATGCCTCTTTATCGAGAGGCAGGACGTATCCATTCTCACCATGCACGACTAACTCACCGGCGGCCGCCGTCATTTCCGTAGTAACCACCGGCGTACCAGCAACCATCGCCTCATTGATTACCACACCCCAGCAATCGCCCGACGTTGGAAGAAGGAGCACCTTACCCTGCGCATAATAATCCGGCAGCTTCTCATGCGGGATAAATCCGCCGAACTCGTAGTCAACGCCATGCTGGTCGAACACCGCGCGCATCCCGGCTTTGAGCGACTCGTCACCATCGCCGATAATCAGGACGCTGCATTTTCCGAGAAGGGCTTTAATGCCTGCACACACTTCGGCAAAAAACAGCGGGTTTTTCACGGCAACGATGCGCCCGGAAAAAACGATGTCGTAACGCCGCGGCGGATGGTTGTCGCGCAGCCGGTTCTGGAAGTAGTCGTTGTCTGCCACCAAATGGCTCAGGAAACACTGTTCGTCACGCACGCGCGGATTGTAATGCCGAAACATCGCCAGCGTCTGGCGGCTCGTGCCCACGTAGGCATCGCCAAAAGAGTTATAGACAATCCGCCGGGCGAGCCGCTGGAGGCCGTTGACCGCGTGATCGCGGCCCAGCCAACTGTCGTCGAGCAACGCCACTTTGATGCGGAGCAACCGGCAGAACAGCATGGCCAGCCATGCCGTGGGGTCTTTGATCGAGGCGAAAACGAGGGCCGCGCGTGGACGGCGGCGAAGCAGAAGGGGCACAATCCCCGGATTGAGAAACCGTTCGGTTCCGCCATTGGTCAGGGTCATGCCTTTGAGAATCGTCTTGGGATGGCTGCCCATCTTGAATGTCCAGAGCCGGCGCTTCTCATTACCCTTGAAATAGACCGTGTGGACGGCGCTGCCGAGCCGCTGATAGACCCGCTCAAAGACGGGTTCGCGCCACGGCGTTGGGATGTCACTAATGATGAGTCGATCCACAAGCAGGCGTTTAAGAATGCTTTGGCATCTGGGCAAAGATGGCATCCATGATCCGCGACGTCCGGAGAATCTCCGCTGTCGGGATAGGATCGGGAGTATTCTCGACGATGCCTTGGTAGAAGAGTTCCATCAGTTTCCTCATGCCATAGTCCATGTGAAAGTCATTGTGCGTGAACTGCCGCATGTTCTGGAAGGAATTGCGCGCGTGTTCCCGGGCGTGAGCAAAGGGGGCAAAAAAGTAACGCAGGTAACTCTTCTGGCGTGACGCTCGGAGGCGCAGCACGGTGCGATAGGTGTTGTCGAGAACCAGGTTTCCGCTGCGGCCATAGAGGCGAAATTCGTTGGAGCCGACGCCAAACTGCGTGGTGAAAAGAAAGAACGCCGTGGTTCCCGCCTCATCGCGGATCGTGGCGCGCACTTCGTCCACAATGTCTGTCTGTCCCCGCTGCACCAGCTCGGGACTGCTGAAGCAGAGGGCGCTGACCGATGGGTTTTCGCCAACCAGAAATTCCGCCAGCTTCGCAATTCCGTGACTAATGAGGTTTTGCAACAGCGACCCAGGCAGCCGCCGAACCCAGTGATTTGGGTCCGCCAGCACGGCCTTCCCATAAGTGGGTTCGTCGTGCGAATAACACTGAATGCTTTCAAGGTGCATCGGCGCCCCGCCCAGGAACCCTTCGCGAATGAGTTGCTTCATGCGCATGGCTTCCGGGCTGAACTGAAGATTGTGCCCCACGGTGATGCGGAGATTTTTCTCGCGAGCCAGCCTTACGAGCGTCTCGGCCTGGGCCGTGGTTTCAGTGAAGGGCTTTTCAAGATACACATGGCACCCGGCTTCCAGGCACATCTTGGCGAGCGGAAAATGGCTTTGCGCCGTTGTGGTGATATGCACCGCGTCGGGCCGAACCTCCTGCAACATCTGTGCGGCATCGGTGGACACCTGCGGGATGCGAAAACGCTCGGCGAGTTGGGTGGCCATCAACTTCTCCTGATCGCAGACGGCCACCACTTCCACTGGGGGCAGATACTTCAACTGATCCACATGCTGATCGGCAATGAACCCACAGCCGACGAGGGCCACCCGGACATGGCTGCGCTTATCCATTTTTTTGAAAGGCGAAGTATTGATCCAATGCCGTCCTCATTGGCACGCGGCATTTCCAGCCGAGCCGTTCCTTGAGCTTGCGATTCGAGTAACTGTGACCCTTCCACGCGAAGGAGCACATGCGGCGATTGAAGACGGCCGGAAGTTGTCCCTGTGACCACTCAGCATACCATTCCCAAAAGTGGCACATCGAGGACGCCAGCGAATAAGGGATTGGCACAGACACAAAATTGCGCACTTGCTGCTTGTATTGTCGAAGGAACTGGCGGCTGGTTGGAAGTTCGTCGTCCACGACGTTGAAGACTTCCCCGTCCACGCCGGGCATCAGTCCAGCCAGCACAATGGCATCCGCGCAATTTTCCACATAAGTCAACGGCATGGAATACCCGCCTCCGAGATGAAAGAAAACCCCAAATGTATCCATGCCCACAAACCCCGGGATGGCTTTCTTCCCCGGCCCAAAAACGATACCCGGTCGGACGACCGTGTATGGCACGGCGTGCTGCCGATGATAGTCCAGCATGAGTTCGTCCTGCTTGAGCTTGCCATAGACATAGGCGTCGTGACGTTCCGGCAGATGAGTTTCCAGCGGACACGTTTCATCCCAAAGGTTGCCCCGCTGCAAATCCCAGTTGGAATAAACGGCAAAGGAACTAACATTGACGAAGCGTTTGACCCGGCCTTCCTGAACCACTGCATCCAGCAGGTTGCGCGTCGTGATAACCGAACCCTGGAAGCAGGCTGGGAAGGACTTGCCGCGTCCGGCCACCAAGTGATAGACGACCGTGACGCCCGCAACGGCCCGCACACAATCCTCCCGCGACAATAGGTTCCCCTCGACGAGCTGACAACGCGCGCGGCCATGCTTCTCCAAAACGGGCGTCAGCAGGCTGAGATCCGCAGCAGGCCGCACGAAACAGCGAACCTTTTCAAATCCCAAGCCCAGCAGGGAGTCCACTACGCGCGAACCGACAAACCCCCCGGCACCCGTCACGAGAACCACGTCGCCTCGCTGCGCAATCCACCCGCCGCTTGACGCGAAATCATTGTCCTGTAAGAGTGCCATCAAAAAACATCAAGGCCGTTCACCCAAATGCAACCGTGCGGGTCGAACCGAGGGGATTGACGCATTTATGGTTTATTCCCACGCCGGTGATTTCCAGACGGCGGCGGAATGTTTCCCAGTGGTGACTGACGCGTCTGTGTCCCTGGGATTCCCGGGGCGGTCGCAGGCCGCGACGGAATGTTTCCCGCCTGCCACTCAAACGCGCCCTGATCTGGCGCGCTCCCGGAATAGGCCAGCGACACACCCTGATTTTTCGTCCACGTCAGCGGTGATGATAGATAAAGCGTGTTATTGGCAAAATCATTGTAGGTCACTGTGGACGTAGTTGTCTGCCCTTGCAGTTGGATGGTATCTCCTTCCACAATCTGATTGCCATCGCTGAAATAAAGCGCGTTATCGACCGGCAACACCGTGCCGCCGCCGTCGCTGGTCGCACGGGCCAGCCACGTTCCCGCGTCGATGCAAGGGCTGCCGTCGCGCAACCTAAAATCCGGCACATTGTCAGGGTCATAGTGCCAGCCCCATCCTTTGGTGCTCACAAAGAGCGGATTGGCCAGATCGTCGATGAAGTTTCCGCGAAATTCCTGATACTTCAGAATGTCGGGATCCACGTTGCCGGGAAGGTTATGCCAGATGATGTTGTTCACCACGAAGTTGCCGATGCGGCGATTTTCAAAAGTGCTCATGGTCAGCCCGTAGGAATAGCTCTTCATCCCACGTCCGCCATATTGGTGCGACAGACCGTTGCCATAAAGAACATTACAATAGACAGTATTGCCAGTGCTAAGGCTCGTCGTGCCGCTCGTATTGAAGTAAATGCCCGCCGCGAGCGAATAGGCAATGGTGTTGAAGCGGTAGATGCTGTGCATGGTGCCCAGCTCAATGCCGAACGCGCCGTAGTCGTCCGGTGGCGGTCCGGTGTAAAGGAAGGTATTTCGCTCCCATACGTTCCGCATGTCTATCTGAAATGCTCCGGCATCCCCCGGCTTGGTATGCCGGTTGCCATAGGCACCGTAGGGATTGGGTTCTTGCGGCTCGCCCCCGAGGGAGGCCAGCACATTGCCCGTCGCCGGGGCAGGCATCCACGGGGCATTCACAAACAAGTTGCCCCGGATCACGTTATAGGCCGTGTTTAACTGGAAGTGATCGTGCCCAGCGTAAAGAAAACGGTTGTTCTCGATCAAATTGTAATACATGGGAACGTCGCTGACTTCATCGCCGATGCTGATGCTGACGCCGTGGTCGTTGTAGCCATTGGTTACCCTGCCCCAATGAGTAAAGGTGCAGTTTCTCACGATGTTATACTGGGAAGTGCCCCAGAAAAGCAGATTCGCATAACCCACATCGCCCTCGGGCATCTCGCCAAAGGTGCAATTCTGCCAGACACAATGCTTGCAACTCTCCATCCAGACGGACTGGTAGCAATTCTTGTAAGTAATGCCGTCGAAAACCCACCAATTGAGATTTTTAATTACCACCCCGCGAGTGGGGCTGGCCATGTCACACACGATCGGCGTTTCACCAGGGTAGGCTTTGATGGTTATGGGAGCCGCCTCGGTCCCCGAAACCACGCTGACCTCACCGTTCACATCAATCGCCTGACTCGCGCCACGGTAAATGCCTCCGCGCAGATACACAATATCGCCCGGCTGGCGAAATTGGATCGGCCAGCCATGTTTCAGCGCCCGCTGGATGGTCTGCCACGGCTGGTCAATTGTTCCGGGGTTAGTATCGCTGCCGTTCACTGGCTCCACGTAATATGCCGCCGCGCGGACCGCATCCACAGGCAGGAACGCGAGAAGCGCCAAGGTAATAAGCCTGAAACTTGTTCTATACATTGATCTCGGTGTGTTGTGCAGTCACCGGCGTTCCAGTCTGCGGAGCTTGAACCAACGTCCATTTCTCACCAAAAGCAAAATCAAAACTCTCGGGGATAAAGCGGACGGAGCCAGCAGCGGGATAACAAGTGATTTCCCCGAAATACAAACGCCCGTCCAGATTGTAGAGATCGACACGAAGAAAATCGAATCCGGCGGCCAGAGTCTCGGCAATGCGCACCATCTCCTCGTAGTTCTTTGGCGGTGAGACTTTCGCGGGATACTGTCTGGTGCCCTGCCATAAATCCAGCGGGTTGAAGTCCCGGTCGAAGAATTTCTCGTAGGGTTCTTCAAAGCGGTCGAAATTCATCTGGATGTACTCCATCCGGCCCGCGAAGCAGAAGAACTTGTAATCTGTGGGAACCTTTCCGTTGTCGTCGAGAAAAGTCTCAACAATGATGGTCGGCTTGATATCCTTGTAAGCCCAGGAAATGCCAAGCATGGCTTCCTCGCCAAAATTCTCACCGAGCCAGCCCCTCAGTTGCCGCCGGGTCTTCACGAGATTCAGCTTCGATTTATCCGTTACGATGATGTTGTAGTAACACCCATGATTGGTCTTGATTACGAATTGGGATGGAAACTCATCGAATGGAATTTCGTCTGGATTTTCGCCGTGCCACAGCAGCGGCACGAGGCACTCTTCGCCGACCCTTTCCTCCACGTAATCCCGCACGCGCAGTTTGTCCGAGAACAAAGTCCAAATTGGATTGCGGTCGAACAACATTCGGCTGACGACTTTCTCCTCGAAACTGCGGGGAGACTTCAGGTTCGGCCAGTATCCATGAACCCTGTAGAAGAACAAGCTCGCCAGGAAGCCCAGGGTGCGATCCGCCGGTTTGTCACGCACGAAGTGCCGGGCGTAAGTCCGGCACAGCGGCATGAAGACAATCCGTGTAAATGCGTTAAGTAAATTCATTTTATATGATTTTGCAGGACATGCCTCAAAACTATTTGTGCAGCCGTTACGCTAACTTAGACTTTTGCGAATGGCGCTCCAATCCACCGTTCCTTCACTCTTCATAACAGCGTAGCCGACGATAAAAATCAGGATGGCGTTCATCACCGCACCCACGAGGGCAAATGCCAGGACGCTCTGGGATGCACTGAGATAAAGCCCGCCCAGCACCAAAGCTGAAATCCGGGCGGCAAGCATGACCAGATCATACAGGAAGACGGTGCGTTGAATTCGGATGAGCCTCGCGAACAGCACCGCCGGCAGGTTGCAGAAGGCGAAGAGCAGCCAGGGCACCAGGTTGCGCGCGAATTCACCGGCGATGTGCCATCGCTCGCCAAAGACCCATGTGAAAATTACCGGAGACCAGATGAACAATGCGAAACAGGGAACGAGCGCCAGGGCTAACAGACCCGCGGTGGTTTTGACGTAGAGGGGCGTGAGGCTTCGGCCTTCATGGAGGGTTTCGCCTGCCTTTTGGAAAAGCACTTGCCGAAGGGCTCTGAGCAGCAAACTCGTGGGTGCCCAAAGGATGCGCACGGCAAACGCATAAGCTCCAGCCGCCACGATTCCAAAGTAATGCGTCAGCAGCAACACCGGAAGTCCCGACGACAGGGCGCTGACGACGTTTTGCGTGGCGGAATACTTTGGAAAATCCCGGTATTCCTTTGCCAGTTCCTTCATCCGCTCCCAGCGAATCGCGGGACGCAAAGCCTTTAGATCAGGGATGACCATCCGGGAAAGAGTGAGGCTGCCGAGCACATTGGCAAACACGTCGCTGAGAATCAACCCAACTGCTCCAAAACCCTTGAGCCATCCGAAGGTAAGTTGAAAGCTATTCGAGGAGGTGCTGCGGACCACTTCGGCGGCGGAAGTGCGCTTGAAGGCTTTGACGCGCACGCACCACGCCTGGCATGACGAGTTCAGGCCATCCGTCACCGAAGCCAGAACCAGCAGCGCCAAAGCCCAGAAGCCTTCCGTTTTCATCAACCCATTGACCGTCCCCGGCACAAGCAGGCAGAAAATCATGCACAAAAAACCAATCCCGAGCGTGCAAGCGCAGGAGACCGCGAACAGATTCATGGCATCCTCCTTCTCCTTCGGCAGCATAATGGCCTGGGTATATTCCAGCGTGGTTCCAGCCGCGATGATAGTTGCGACTGAATTGAATGACCCGAAGATTCCGAAATCACCTGGCGAAAAGAGGCGGCTGATGACCGGGGAGAGCGCGAATCCCACGGCTTGGGCGATGGCCGTGCCGGACATCACGATCAGGACATTCCTGACAAATGAGGACTTGCTCACGCGCTCCAAGTGAGGCTGTAGTCTGGAAGTCATTCCAAGTGCGGAAGCGAGCATGGCGATTCTAAAAGTCCCGCTTTTTCCACAACTCGATCCCAACGGAAGCGCACAGTCTGCTGAAATGCCAGCAGCCGCTTTGCAGACAACTGATGAGCCGATGGCTCCGCAAAGCGCAAATTGGCATGGCAATCAAGTAGGCCAGCAGGGCGACGGACGATTTAAGAGTCGCCTTGATCGAAGTTAGCAGGCTCTTGTCCCCTGCGGCGTATTTGTGAGCGTTAAAGCCATTCACAAGCGCCCGCTTGATCCAATACGTGCGGGTCCATCGCTCGGGAGGAACGACTTCATAGACCGGCGCTTCCTCGACAGCCACGAACTGGCATCCCACCGCCATAGCCTGCCGAAAGAACTCCTGATCGGAGCCGCCAGTCTTAAACTTTGGATCGAAAAGAAGGCCGTGCTCGTCAAACACGGCTTTCTTAAGCAGGACGTTGCCGCTGCGGGTCTGGTTCCATCGAAGCAATGTCCCAGTGCGGCCCAGCGGAAGCTCACAGAGCCGAGACTTTACCAGCCAGGACGGTGGTTGCCGGTCGAAGAATGGATGAACCGGACCCAAGGCACCATCCACGTCAAAGGTATGAATCCCCCGATAGAGTGTGAGCAACCAATGCGGAGGCGGGAACTCGTCGTCGTCGATGATACCAATGTAGTTTCCTTTCGCCAGTCTCAGCGCGTGATTGCGGACGACGGGTATGGATCGCTCAGGCTCGATTTCATACATCACGGGAAAACTTAGCTCCGCAACGACGCGCGTTGTGGTCTCGCGGGCGGAACCGGCGGCATCGTTATCCACTACAACGAGCGATAACTCGAACAAACCGTCGGTCTCCTGCAAAGCCAGATTCCTAAGCAGCCGCTCCAGCATCGCGGGACGTTTGAAGGTAGGTATGCAGACGGAAATGTGATCCATCCTCGTTTAGAACTGAAAGTAAATGAAGGGTGCCGAATCGGTGGCACCAAGGCAGACCAGCAGGACGGCCAGCGCGGTATAGCCAGCCATGCGGGCGGGGAGCGCGCGCCCCGGAAGTTCCAGTGCCCAGTTTCGGTCCTTGTTGACCAGCAGATGCACGGCTGCCACACCCAGCAAAGCGGGCAGGATTTGGGTGGAGACCAGCCGGGTGCCTCCATGGGTCCATATGAGCATGCGGTGCAGATAGTCACAAGCGGCTCCCCAGGATTCTGCCCGGAAGAAAACCCAGCCGACAAGGACAACGGTCAGGGTAAGGCCACGCGCCACCAAGCTGCCAGCGAGACGAAATGCCGGACTACAGTTCAGGGATGCAAGTGGGTTCCATGCTTTCCATCCCCGGTGCAGCGCGAGAGCCGCTCCATGAAGCCCACCCCAAAACACAAAGTTCCAACTGGCACCGTGCCAAAGCCCGCACAGCAGCATTGTCGCCATCAAATTGCCGTAGGTGCGCCACGGACCTTTTCGGTTTCCACCCACCGGAATGTATAGGTAGTCACGGAACCAGGACGAGAGGGAGATATGCCAACGCTGCCAGAACTCTGTGATGCTGATGGCGCTGTAAGGCATCTGGAAGTTTTCCATGAAACGAAAACCCATCATGCGCGCACAGCCGATGGCCATGTCCGAATAGCCGGAAAAATCGCAGTAAATCTGGATGGCGTAGCCCAGGGCACCCTGAAGCAAGGTGAAGCCGTCGAAGTTGCCGGGGTTGGAGAAGATGAGATCGACATGAGGCGCGACCTGATCGGATATTACGAGTTTCTTAACTGCGCCCAAACCGAACTGGGCCAGGCCCGCCTCGAAATCCTCGACAGTGGCGCGCACTCGCCGCACAAACTGCGGGAGCAGGTCTTTGGCCCTATTGATCGGGCCAGCCAGTAGCTGCGGAAAGAACGCGACGAAGAGCAGGAAGTCGCGAAAGCTATGGCACGGCTCGATCTTCCGCCGATAGGTTTCAATCGTGTAAGTCATGCTCTGGAACGTAAAGAAGGAGATACCCGCTGGCAGGAGGATGTCGTAGCGCCAGCGGGGAACTTGAAGGCCCAACAGACTGAGCGCGCCCGAAGCGTTTTCGAGGAAAAAGTTGTTGTACTTGAAGTAGGCCAGCACGCCGAGGTTGGCGACGATGCTACCGATCAGAAGTAACTTCCTTTTGCGCTCGTCCTCAATGCGTCCCAATCCCACCCCGACAAAGTAATCCACCACGGAAGTCGCCAGAATCAGGAATGCGCATGGGATGCTCCAACTCATGTAAAACAAATAGCTGACCACGAGGAGAAAAGACTTTTCGGTGCTGAAATTGCGCAGAAGACTGCGCACGACAAGCACCCCTGCGAAGAACAAGATGAACTCGAAGGAGGTAAAGATCATGGCTGGCTAGATCGCGCCTGCAAGGGTTCCGTCTCGAGGGTCGAACACTTTGTTAGAAAGGCATCGGTGGCGGCTCGCCGCCCGTAAGTGTTCATGTGAACCAAATCCCAGAAGTTATCGTTGGAATTGAGACCAGGCACCTGGTCGAGCCGCACCCATTGCACCTTCGGCGCGCTCTTTTCCGCATCGGCCAGTGCGCGCTCGAACGCCTGCGGAACTTGGCCGGCCAGGAATTCCCGTGAGTAGGCTGGTGAAACCGGGAGCACTACCACGATCACGCGGCCCTGCTCTTCCGCCTTTTCCAGTATTCGCAGGAAGGCCAGTTTTTTGAGGCCGTCGTATGAATGCCTGCCATGACATGCGCTCCGCATTTTTGTCACCCATCGGAGCATCGTGCCCGTGGACCAATCGCTGATCTTTTCCAATTCCTCAGGAGGCACGTCGCCAGCGTTAAGAGCGGGCATTTTCGGTCCGGCTTCCGACTCTACTTCCATCCAGGGTTTGAGCGCCCTTCCCATTTGTTCCTTGAGACCGCCCATTACTCCAGCTGAACGCCCGGCTGTGGGAAAGAGAAAGCGCACGTACTTTAACGGGTATTGCGAAATCACGCGCTTGGTTAGCGGCCAACTTGCCTGAATCGCGGCCAAGTCCCTCGCAGCCTGTGGAAGACTAACGACTTGGGAGCGGAAGTCGCAGAGGAATTCCTCATTAAGATCGTAGGCGGAAATGCCGATTAAGGTGAGTCTCGCGGTTCCGGCCTGTGTCTGGAAGGGTTCCCACTCGGAAGGGGATGAACCCGCCACAAACCACGTTTCCATGCCCTGCTGAAACTGCTTTGAAACACGCTCAAGAGCCAGACAATCGAAAAGCAGGGAGGAACCAGCCATGTAGGCGGTGGGTCCAGGCTGCCCCTCCCCAACAACGCGGTGCTTTACCACCCCGGTGCGAATGCCCAGCCAATCCACGAGGCTGTGACTCAGCAAAGAGGTAATCGCGACGACCACGGCTGCGGTTACACCCAGTTGGATCCGGCGTCTCATTCAAAAAGCATGGGTGTGATTCGACGGCGAATAGTCTGGATCGTCCAGGCGCTCTGTTTGGCTTTCCGGCCCATTCATCAATGCCGGAGAAGAAACCGAAAGGAACATGAGGAAGGCGGTTAGTTGACGTGTGAAAGTGTCAATCGAGGACTCGGTGATGTTATGGAGCAGCATCATCGCCAGACAACAAAGCCAAAAGCTGCCAAACGCGAAATCCAAGGCTAACAGCCGACGCGCTTGAAAACCCGAAGCGATTAGATAACCGGCAATCAGGAAGAGACCGGCGAATCCAAGCTGCAACTGGGCGTCGAGATAACCATTGTGTGCGCTGTTCTCCTGATGAATCTCAGCCATTTCGCTAGTCCAGAACCCGCCGAAGCCGCAACCCAGGATGGGATGTTTGTAAGCTAGAGGCAGGAGACCCTCCCAGATTTCCGTTCTTCCCGTCAATGTGCTATCCCGACCGATCGCCGTTGAAAACGTCGCGAAGCTGGAGCCACCCAGAATCGGGGTGGCGATCCCCCATGCAATCAGTAAAACGATGGCGAAAGCAACCGGGAAGGCACCGGGAAATACCCCCCGCCCATGCAGCCACGAAAGGATACCGAACATTCCCAAGCCAGCAGCCAGAACCGCCACCGAGGTCGCAGAATAGGCATCCTCCGGCCCCTTGAGCAGCCACAGGCTCAGCGCAAGGACGAATAGGTCCGCACGAGTTTTGGCCTTCGAAACCGGGCGCTCCATCCCGCGCCACCGCCCAACCAACGTCCATATGATGAAGAATGCGGATACAAGACACAGCCATCCCAGCGCATTTTTTTGCTGGGTAACACCGATCCACATCTGCTTGCCCGACCAGCGGCCATGCTCGACACCAAGCACGGGGAAATACTTGATGAGCATCAGGGAGTACGGAATGAGGATATAAGTAACACGCTTCAAAATGGTCGCCAGCGCGTGGCGGGGATCGGACTCGGATGCGATGAGCAGGGCGACCAGCACTGCGAGAAACTCTCTCATCCAGCGTTTCAATGAAATGAACGGAATATCTGACCAAATGGTGCTAACCAGCATGTAACCCAGAAGCGCCACCAACCAAGGCTGCCGGCCCAGCAGGCCGCGCCAATCACACCCGCGCCGAGCCAGTGCCCACAGGGCCAAGGCGATCAGGACGATGAGGAAATTGCGATCCAGAGAACTGCCGGACTCGATACTTACGCCCCCTTTTCCAAACCAATCCGCCAATGGCTTGCTCGAGGCGTAGAGCATAAACAGCGTCGGGAGCCAGTGGGAGGGAGGGGCATCCGCTGACTCCCGGCGATCGAGCCTCAACAAGTACAGCACAAAGACTGTACAAAGAAAAAGCGCGAGAAGCGGAGGCATTGATCGACGAATTGAGGGACTTAGCGGCTGGCAGTGTCTTCGACAGACTGCGGCAAGCCTGTCCGCAGGGAATCCAAAATGCGGAACGTGCTGGCTGTGGTAAGCGAAAGGGAGTCCAAGGAAATCGGGGATGGAAGACCCTCGCGAATGGACTGGAGAAAGAGTTCGACTTCCTCCTGATGCCCCTTGCCAGGCATCTTGATTTTTCGGCACGGGCCACCCTCGTAACATTCGCCGATTCGGAAATCGTCGATGATGAAACTTCGGCCGCCGCCGAATATCTCGATGCGCTCCTTATTCAGCACTTTGTCGCCACATGCCAGATAGGTAATCTGTCCGACCGATCCGTTTCGGAAACTGAGCGAGATGACAACATTGTCCTGATTCGGCATCCCAGAGTTGGCGGAAGACACGCACTCGGCGAAGACACGTTTCGCGGACGATCCGGTAAGGAACTGGAGCAGATCGACGAAATGACAAACTTCGCCTAGGATGCGCCCGCCACCCTCCACGCCTTGAATCCAATGTTCGCAGGGGATGGATCCGGCGTTGATGCGGTAGTTGATGACAAGGGGCTCGCTGAGGTTGGCAAAGAAGTCCCTGGCCTGCCGGGCGAGCGGGGAGAAGCGGCGGTTGAAGCCAACCATGAGTCGGCAAGAGCTATTGCGCCGGGCAGCCTCGACGACGCGACTAAGATCTTCGTCACTCAGTGCTAGGGGCTTCTCGACAAAGACGTTTTTCCCGGCTTCAAGAGCCTGCACTGCCAGCCCAGCGTGGGTATCGTGTCGGGTGGCTATGAAGACCGCGTTGATTTTCGGATTGGAGAACACATCGCGAGCATCCGTGGAGAAGGATTGAAACTGAAACTTCTCGCCAACGCTTTTGGCAGTAACTCCGCGAGCAGTGACAACCGCGAGCAGGCTGCCGGACTTACTCGAATAGGGGATGAGAAATTTTTGTGCAAAGCTGCCTGCGCCGATAAAGCCGATGCCGGTCTTCTGCCCCGCGGCAGACGCGACCGCCTGCGCTGCAACTTGTCGCGGCGGTTCGGATTCGGGATATTTCAGGAGGATGGCAATATGGCGTTCGGGAACTTTCCCGGTGACGATGTCGTAAGCCCTTTCCGCCTGTTCGATGTCGATGCGGTGAGTCAGAAGCGGTTGCACATCCACCGACTTATCCGCAAGTAGTTTCACAAAGGCAGCCATGTTGCGGTTTTGAGTCCAGCGCACGTAACCATACGGGTAGTCGTGCCCCTCCTCCTCATAGCTATGGTCGTAGCGTCCAGGGCCATAGGAGCACGAAATTTTCAGTTCCAGCTCCTTTTTGTAGAAATGCGGTTCGCGCGGAATGTTCATCGGCACCGCGCCGACAATCACAACGACCCCTTTCCGGCGGAGCATAGCGGTGGCGAGTTCGACTGGATCGTTGGAGTTCGCTGCGGCCGTGATAATGACGGCATCGAACCCATGCCCTTCCGTGAACACGTCGAGAGCCGACTGCAACCCGGAGTCCGCGCGGGTGAGAGCGCGGTGGCAGGCTGACTTCTCAGCGAGTTCGACCATTGCCGGCGAGGTATCAATGCCGAACACCTGGCAGCCATTGGCGCGAAGGATTTGGGCGGTAATGTTACCGAGGAGGCCCAAACCGATCACACAGACTAAGTCGCCCAAGTATGGGTTGGTCTGACGCACACCCTGCATCGCAATGGCCCCGAGTGTGGTGAAAGCCGCGGCATCCAAGTTCACGGAATCGGGAACAGGCACGATCAGGTTCTGCGGAACGGTGACAATACCGGCGTGGGAGGCATAACCCCCACCGCCGCAAGCCACGCGATCGCCGGGCTTGAAGCGGCCAGCGGTATCCAGAGACATCAGCACCTTTCCAGCGGAGCTATAACCCAGTTCCTTGAGGGTTTCGAGCTTGGTCCGAACGCGCTTCCAGGTTTCCGCCAGTCCTTCTTTTTTATAAGTGGCCAGCACCTGGCGAACGAGGTCGGGCCGCTGCCGGGCTTTGCCAAGGAGGGAAGCCTTGCCCGCGCTTACGGTGGATCGCTCAGTCCCCGCGCTGACCAGCGAGTAATGGTTGCGCACCAACACGAAGCCGGGAGCCACCGATGGGGCCGGGACATCCATCACGGTCAGTTCACCCGTCATAAAATTCTGAATCACTTGGTTCATGCGAGTGCTGCCTTTTCCTTAAGGTGAACTATGCCGGGTTGATAGCCGGAGAGTTTGTGTTGTTCCTTGTCCACGAGATCGCCGCCACGGAGCCATCTAACCGCGAGGGAATAGGCGGCGGATTTCAACGGACGGAGCGGGCATTTCCACATGTATCCTTGATAGAGCCGGGGGCCGAAGCGTTCCTTGTACATTTCGAGCCCGGCTTGCTTCGAGCCCTTGTCGGGATTGATGCGAGTTCCGCAAAAGTCGTAACCCCGGACCCCCAGGTTGCGAAAGAAGCGGATGGCTTCCCACTGCAAAAGATTCGTTGCGCCCGTCAACGGATCGGAAGCAGTGCCGCCATAGACATAGTAGGCGCTGTGCGTGCTGAATGGAACCACGGCACAACCCTGCACGACACCCTGATACTCGGCCATGAACACCTTGACATTTTCGCCAAGTCCCAGCACCAGGCGGCGAAACGAATCAATATTCATGAATCCTAGCCCTGATCTCTGAAAGGTATCCCGCACTAACCCATGCGCGGTATCGAGATGTTCGATGCCTTTGCGGACCTGCACGCCTTTCTTCGCCGCACTTCGGATGACATTGCGGTGTTTGGAATGAAGGTTTGCGAAAAGCGCCTCCTCCGTCTGGGTCAGGTCAAGAATATGAGTGCCATAAGGCGCCGCCGCTGCGCCATCCGGATAGGTGCGGAAGACGGCATTAGTGGTCGGCGGGATAATCATGTCCGCTCCCATCGACCTGAAGTATTCGATGGCACTTTCCAGGAATGCCTTCTCCGCCTCGACTGTGAGGTCGCCGCCCACGGGAATAGTCTCAACACGGAAGCGTACCATGCGAAGCATAGCCTTCCTGACGATGGTGTAGGGGAGAATGCAGCGGAGCGTATTGGACTCATCCATGCCGCCAAGCCAGCCGTACTCGTCTCCGACTGACTTAAGGAACGGCTCGGAAGCATAAATGGACTGCGTCGGATTCCAATCAATGCTCATCTTGACGGCTCTCATTTCACAACCTCCTGCACTTTGTAAGTTGCGGCGGGTCGCTGCGAGGCGGTCGTTGCGGCTTTCCATCCCTCATTGAGACAATGGGCAATTCGCTCCACAGTTTTTTCGCGCAGACTGTGGTAACTGGGGATGACGAGCACCCGCTTGGCCAGCCGTTCCGCCACCGGACAGCCTCCCGTGTATCCATAGCATGAAGCAGTAGTCACGATGTCATTCAGATATTTCACCGTGTCGATGCTTTGGCTCAGGAGATACGCAGCGATGAAGTCCCGCTGTTCGGTCGAGACAAATGTGACGGGATACTGGAGCCGATTGTAGAAAGCTCCGGGTGGCTCAGGGCAGATCATGCTTGGGTCTAGTTCGAGAGTGCGGTGGAAGAACTCCGCATTCGCTCTCTGTTTCGCGATCGCCGTGTCCAGCCAAGTGAGCCGTCGTTTGGTAATCACCAGGTCCGACTTGTAAATTTGTCCCAGCGTAATGCTAGAGTTAGTCGCATGGCTCCGTTCCTGATTCCAAGCACGCCAGAGCGGATAGCCAATGATCCCGTAAAGAGGACGCGAGCGGAGAGCCGATTTCAGATAAGTCTTTGAAACGTGGCTGAACTCTTCCATCACGCCTGCGACCGGCATCGATGCCACAAGTTGCGAGGCTTTTGCGCGGATGACGAAATTTTTTGAGAAGATCGCGGCACCCTCACCGACCGACAGGTATTTTCCAGAACGAAAACTGAAAACGGCAATCGTGCCAAGGGTGCCAGCCATCTGCCCGTTCAATTTGCTGCCGATGGCCTGAGCGCAGTCCTCAATGATGGGTGGTCCGCTCGCAGCAGCCTGCAACGCAGGGATGTCGCAGAGGTTTCCGAACATGTGAACGGCGATGATGGCATCGAGCGTGGATGACTTGGAAAACAAATCCGCCGGTGAAATGCAGAACGTCGCGGGATCGACATCGAGAAATCGAGGCGAACAATCTGCTGCTATAATGGCATCAAAGACCACGGAGCAGCAATACAGGGGGACACCGATCCGCGCGCCGGACGGCAGGTTCAGAGCGCGCAGAGCGGCGACAAGAGCCACGCGCCCCGAGCGCACCGGAATGCAGGGTCCAACACCATTCAATTCCAACTCTTCATTACTGCTCCGAAAGCAAAGGGCGGCAATGTAACTCCGGGAAAGGTCTTGCAATCCATGTTCCCAGCGGTCTCTGGGCACGAGGCCTAACATGCTTGTTTTGCTGCGCAGGGGGGTGAAACAATTTGTTGGAAAGTAGTGACTGCGACTTTCTGCTTGTTCAAATAGCTCAGAAAGCGACTGATCGAATCGAAGTCCACGAGATCCTTGGAATGGCCGATGGCGACAATGGTTTTGACTTCCTGCGGGGTGGCTTTGTCCTCGTGAATTACTTTGGCCATGACTGACTGCATTTCGTCATAACTCATGCGGCAAAAGTCCAGCTTTCGCGGATAAGTGAGACGCGCAAAGTCTAGCCAGCGATTCGGGAGCGGAGTGCCACTAGATGAGCCGGGCACCTTCTTCTGAAGGCTGAGCCGCTTGCCACCCAGCATTTTCCAGAAGGGCACCATTTCGGTGTGGATCGGATACTCGGCGAGCAATCCGTTAGGGTCGGGCGCGTTGATCTCGTTGGAGAAGCGCCAAGTGTCTCCGTTTTTCAAAGAGGGCCGGTAATCCAGCCCCAGACCGCGAATGTGCCCGCCCTTGAAGACCGAGGAATCCACTTGAACGCCGTGTCGGACCAGGACGCGGGCCATGGTCCGGGTAGGTTGCATGGCCCAGAGCCCGGCCCGGAAGGAGAGAGGCGTGAAGTCGGGATCGTCCAATGCGCGGCGGAGGTAGTCGATTGCGCCGCCGACAATCGCCTCCATCCGTTCCGACGCGAGAGCGCAGGTGTTTCGCTCGCTCCAGTCGAGGCTCCACTGGTTGTGCTCGTGGCGGGCATTGGCCCACCAAGGATGAAGATGAAGCGCAATTTCGCAGCCACGATCCCGGAGTTCGCGCAACTGAGCAGGCACTTCCGGGATGGCTTCGTCCGAGTGAAACTCCTCCATCTTTTGGAACTCGACTGCTTCCGCAAAGACCACGAAGCTGGCATCCCATTCCTGAAACACATCTGCCAGCCGACTGGTAGGTTCCAAGACTAAGTCTTTCAGGCTGCCAGCGCCGTTGCCATAAATCTCGTAGTCAATGGTGAAAATGAATTGAATCATAGCCGCGCTGGGATTCCGCTGTTGCCAATGAAGCCCCGCTTGGTGACGCCACGGAGATAGTCGCGGCGGAGCTTTACCTCTTTGCATTGCAGCTTGCAGTTCATCAATAGCTTGATCGGTTCCGCCAATACGCCGAGATAGAGAAGATAGAGACTGCGAGGATGTTCGCGCAGGGATGCCTCAACGCGGTCGAGGATGAGGGACAGAATGGCCGCGCTGAACGGGCTATAGAAGAACAGCACGGAAGGCTGGTTGGGCAGTTCAAAATCGACGGCATCGAGGCAAGCCGACTCGATGTTATGGCATCGCTGGTTTCGGCTGCGGTAGGTTTGGATGTTGCGCAGGGCGACCTCGTGCAGTTCCGGGGCGAATTCGACGCCGATCACACGGTTGAAAGGGTGCTCGGCGGCCATAAACAGAACACGGCCCTTGCCCGATCCATAGTCGATGAAAACATAATCGGAGAAGTCGATGGGTAACTGTTGGATAAGTTGCCGGAAGCAGGAATTGGGGGCTGGCTCATACCATGTTGCCGAGGCTGCGTTTGCGCTGGAAACTTTTACATCCGCCATCGCGATTTTCCCCGATGTGTCCACATGGTGGATCCGATCGTACCAGGAATCGACCTGCCAAAGCAACGCATCGGTAGCAGCGGTCATGGAGTACTTTGCAGTGCCGGCCAAGCCTCGCTTGGAGATGGATTCGATTAACTTGCCTGGATTCAGTGGCATGAGTCAGTCTGTAATTCAGCGAGAATGCGTTCGGCGGCTTTTCCATCCCATAACGGGGGCACTACGCCGGTTTTAGCCCCACCGTTTAAGCTGGTTTCGATGTCGAGGCGCAGACGATCCACAGTAGTCAGGCGGTTGCTGCCCAGGGTAACTGTGACCGGACGCTCGGTGTTGGGCCGCAGGGTCAGGCATGGGGTGCGGAAATAGGTGGACTCTTCCTGAAGGCCACCGGAGTCGGTAAGCACTAGGCGGGCATTTTCCGTCAAGACCAGGGAATCGTGATAGCCAAGCGGTTCCAACACCTTGAGATTGGCCGTGCCACTCCAGGAAAGCCCGAAGTCTTGCATCATTTTGTTAGTCCGTGGGTGGAGGGGCAGCACCACCGGCAGCCTCTCGGCCAGCCTTTCAAGTTCCTCCACGATCCGGCTCAGACATTCCCGGTGGTCCACATTGGATGGGCGGTGCAGGGTGACGTAGGCAAATTGTCCTGGCTCCAGGTTGTGTTGCTTTAGGATCATGCTCTGCCGGGCCTTGATGAGATTATCAGCCAACGAATCGATCATGATGTTACCGACGAGACGAATCTTCTCTTCCGACACACCTTCACGCTTCAAGTTCTCGTTGGCATCTTCGGATGGCGTTAGTAGGAGATCCGAAATGGAATCGGTCACGAGCCGGTTGATCTCCTCGGGCATTGTCCGGTCAAAGCTGCGCAGTCCGGCTTCGACGTGGGCCACTTTGATGCCCAGCTTTGAGGCCACCAGAGTGCAGGCCACTGTGGAGTTGACATCACCCACCACGACCAGCCAATCGGGCTTCTCAGCCAAAAGCACGGGCTCGAACTTCAACATGACATTTGCCGTCTGGATGGCGTGCGACCCCGATCCCACTTCCAAATTCACATCTGGCTCGGGAATACCTAGTTCGCGGAAGAATACTTTGGACATCTTTGCATCATAATGCTGTCCGGTATGGACTAACTGAGAACTCACAGGCCGCGTTCCGTTTTCACGCGAGGCGTTGTGCCGGTCAATGCAATGAATGAGGGGCGCGATCTTCATGAAGTTCGGACGCGCGCCGGCCACCAGCAGGAGTTTGAGTGGAGAATGGGGCATGGGTTCTTAATCTCCTATCGCCTGCTTGCTTCCGCAATTTCCACGATGGTATCCACCACTCTTTGGAGCGTGATTTTCGAGGTTACTTCATCGACGGAGAGGCGGGGCCGTTTTTCAAGAGTTATCTTGCGCTCCACATCCTCGACCGATTCGATCAAAATCAGTCGGCGTTCATCGCTGAGGTTTCGATCCACGGCTCCGATGGTTCCGCGAAAGATGCTATAGACAGGCACGCCCAAGGCGGCGGCTTCCCGGTTCATCGTGCCACCGCCGCTCACGACCAGGTCAGAGTGCCACAAGAGGTTGAGGCCATCGACCGCTCCATTGGGAATGACGGTTTTCCGACCCTCGAACCAGCCGGGCCAGGAGGAGCGGATGAATTCACCCTGCTTATGATTCCGGGGCAGAAGGACAAGTCTCACATTGGGCGTCCGCGAGGCCCGGTCCATGAATCGCTCGAATAGCGTTTCGCTCTCCGGATTATGGTAGTGAGCTTCCGTCGCTGGAGGCCGGACGGTGACGATCAATTCAGAAGCGGCGAGGCCCAACTCGCTTAGGAGGCGGGGATCGGGATCGAGCTTCCATGCATAGACATCCTCTTTGATGCCTTCATACTTTCGGATATGGCCATTTTTCAAAGGAAGGGAGCAATCAGGAATAACTGCGGGTGCCATGACCCAGGAGGGACGCATCATGAACGGGAACTGACAGAACTCATAATCCTCGATAAGAAGCGTCGGGATGCGAAGCCAGTTGCCGAGCAAGAGCTGCGATCTCGCCCCATGAGACACGCCCAGCACCGGCTTTTCACGAAGAACGACCGGCGCCAGTTCCATTGAGCGAACGATGAGCCCTGCCGCTTTCATTGCCCTGTTTTTTCCATGATGGCGGCCCACCTTGATATAGTTTAGACCCTTCTTGTCCGCCAACTCGCACACTTGGAAAGCATCCCGCGCAGTGACTAACAGTGGATAGCCCCGCTCCGCCAATTCCTCCATGATCGGCTCGAAAAACGGAACGTGGGGCGTGTTGTCCAGATCGATCCAGATTTTCGGGCGGGTGGCTTTCTTTGCGGAGCCATTTTTGCCAATTTCATTGAGTGGAAGTGGCGCTGGCTTGCTGAGGAAAGGTTTAGCGTAGGCCGCCACCTCTCTCGGAGTCGCGTGCCAGCAGGCCGTTCCATGACTGGACTGCACGAACTCCAGGAACTCGCGGTAATAAGAAACGGGATACTCCTGCCCCGAACAAGCGCCTCCCGCGAAATCCATATAGTCAGGATGCGTATTAAGAAGCGCCATTCCGCCGTGCCCCGCGAGCCATTCCATTTTCTGTTTCCAGATGGCGATGTTTTTTTCCCTTAAGATCGAATAAAGCGTGGAGTCCTGTGGGAGTGTGTATGGCAGCTCCATGTAGCCGTTCCGCGAAGTGCCGTTGGCACCGGGAGGCTTTGGCACCCAAAACGGGAAGATCGTATTTACCCCGTCTGGTTGCGGTTCAAATGGGTCGGTGTCGAACGTGGAGGCATCGTAGGCAACGTCCAGGTCGTGCATCCATTCCAGGCGGTTCAGCATGAAGCCGGAGCGGAACCCAACGGCCCGCCAGTCGGTCAGGTATTGGTTGATTCGTTTCGCATTGCGCCGGAATTCCTCGCGGCTTCTAAAGAGCTTGCCGTTGTGGTAAAGATCGTGGACGCCGACCTCGAAACCATTCTCGACCAGCCATTGTCTAAGTTCTGAAGGAACCTCGTAGGAACCATCAGGAATGAAGTTGAAGGACGAGCGAAAGCCATGCTTCATCTCGAGTTCGGCGAGTGCTCTCACTCGTTGCAGACCTCGCTTACTCTCCACATCATGCGTGAGGATGAATGCGAACTGTCTGCCATCCGGCCAGCCTGGCCAGCCCTCGGGCGGGCGCTCGGAGCCGTGTAGAATAGGCCATCTGTCGGCGACCTTCGGACGAAGCCGGGAGATGATTCGCCGACGCGCGGCAAGCCGGAGCGCGAGGGGAACGAATGGCTTTAGCCCAAAGTAGATTCGATTACGCAGCATACAGAGACGGGATGATGAATAGCCGTGGGCGCGGCATTCGCAAGAAACTGGAGAATGGGGAGTGGAAAAGGTCAGGCGTTGAGCCCGAGCCATTGAGGGGCGTAGGAACGTGTTTTGTTCACAACTGCCGATACGTCCGCCTTCGCCGCAAGAAGGTCCGCGTGGGCGCGCTTTACGGTGTCCCGGTTGTCCTTCTCCGCTTCGACGACCAGCAGGACTTTGTCCATAAATCCGGCGACGGCGATGGTCGCGCTGCTTTTATTCAATGGAGGCATGTCGAAGATGATATAGTCGAAGTCGCTGGCCTTGATGCGGGGAAGCATTTCGTAGAATTTTTTGGGACCGAGATAAACCGGCGCGGAACTCTGCTTCCCGGCTGTTGCGAGGTAGAGATTGTCAGCGGCAGAGACGATCTCCTTCCCAGGTTCGATTGCCTCGTTCAATGAACAGGCGGGGCTCCCCTCGAAGAATGGGCTGACTTCCGCCCGCTCCATGTTCATATCGACCAGCAATACCTTGTCATCGCCCGTTTCGGAAAGCGAGGCGGCGAGCCCGCCGGCGATCGTCGAGATGCCCGAGCCGTCGTTGCATCCCGTCACTGCGATCAGCTTCGGTTTGTGGTTTAGCCGGTTGACCTCAAAGTGCAGAATAATCCGGTCGCGGATTTCGTTGCAGAAAGGTCGGAGCAGGCGGCTAAATTTCGACGATGAACTGCTCTTGACCTCGAGTTGCTTCCCGTTGCCTCCGCCGTTGCGCGAGCTTCCATTTTGCAATTGGGGCACGGAGCGTCCGTTCCCGGAGAAATAGGGTATCGAGCGCATCACCGGCATCCGCAGCCGGGTTTCGAGTTCGCCGGAAGCCTTCACACTCTTATCAATCACAAGGTCGATCAACATTGCGATCGCGATACCCAGAGCCAGCCCGCTGACAGCGATTCCGATGGCAATTTTTCGCAATTTGTCCACGACCTTGGCGGGCGGCGAAGGCTTCTGCACCGCATTGATGTTAGGAATCTTGGAAGGATCCAAGGCTTCGTCGATCCGGGCTTTTTCGCGGCTCGCCTCGAAGTATTTGTAGTTGGTATCCTCCACTTCTCTCCTGCGTTCGAGTTCGGAAAATTGTGTTCCGATGTCCGAGAATTGCTTCACTCTTTCCTGTGCTGCGCGAACCTGCGCCCGCAGCGTCTCCGTTTTCGCCTCGATCGCCGCGAGGCGTCCGCGCTCGGCGACAAGATCGATCTGGGAAGCCTTGGCAGTTCCCGCTCTTGCGGGCGATGCCGCGACGAGGCCCGGGGATCGCGACTCCATAGCGCGCCGCTGCTTGTCCAATCCTTCGATCTGCTCCTGAGACCGCTTTACCATTTCGTTTTCAGGAGTGTATTTGGAAAGCAATTCAAGCTCGACCTGCCGCTCGCGCCCAATCCATCTCGTGAGTGCCTGATACTTCTGCAATTCCTCACTGGTTGGCGGGACCGCGAGATCAGCAGTGGAAGCGCCGCCAGCTTTCTTGTTATCCGGCTCAATCTTCGCGGATTCCTGACTGGCTTGCGGCCCCCCTCCACCGGAAAGCCATTTTTCCAATTCCTTCACGCGGGCGAGTTGCTCCGCGCGCTCCGCCTCCGCCGTGAGCAGTTCATCCTGGCTTCTTCCGAGTTGCGTGCCGAGCGTGGCGCTGCTTTCCGTGAGCGAGATGATGCCTGCCTTGGATTTGAACTGCCTGAGTTCCTCCTCCGTCTGCCGCAAGCGTCCCCGCACCTGGTCGGCCTGTTGTGTCACGAACTCGAATGCCCCCGTGTTTCGATGAACCACAAGATGTTTGGAAAAGTAACGAGTAAGGAGTTCCGTCAGGACTTGGGATGCCATCTCGGGATCGCGATGCCGGAACGATACGGTAATGACGTTGCTTCCCTTTGTCGCCGTAACCGTAAGACCGAGGGAAATGGCGCGCGCGGCCTCCGCTTTGATGGATGTCCCCGAAGACTTGGTGGCGAGCCGTTCGATGCCGATGGCTTCGGCGACTTCGGCCGCCAGATCCCAACTGGTGAGGATCTCCACTTCGGTATTGATAGTGCTGTCATTATTCATGTTTCCGCCGGCCCCGCCCTTGGAATCCACGGAGTCAATGGCGCTCCGTTCGAGGACATAGCGAACGAGCAGCTTGGCGCTCGATTCAAACACCGGGGGCATCAGTGTGTAATAAGTCGCGGCAGCGGCGATGCCAAGGAGGGTGAGGAGCATGATCTTCCATTTGTGCCTGAAGATCGCCAAAAGAATGCTTTGAGCGTCCATCCCTGAAGGGGCATGGTGAGGCGCGAGTTGTCGTGTGCTGGCAGTCATAGTTTGATACCTAAGTTGGCTGTCCGTGAGGCTAATCCAAATGGGGATACAACAGCGCGCCAGCCAGACGGTTCAGCGGTGCTGGCATGGCTCGGAAGAGGGTGTTGTGAAATCCAGAGGCTTTGTCGTTGGAAGTGACCCAAGCCTGTTTGGCTGTGTCGAATTTCGAGTATTCGATGAGCTTTTCCACGGGGCTCCATGATAATTTGAACCTGCGCAGACCCTCATTGGCCAGCGAGGTTCTGCCGAAGTCGAGGGATTCAAAGCCGCGCTGGGCGAGTGTCTTGATGCCCTGCCACATCGTGAGGTTGTTTCCGCGAAGTTCCTGCTGCGACGCGTCGGAGGCGCCGAATTTGTAGAGTGCCTTTTTACCGGCGTGGAAAAAGACCGCGCCTGCGATGGGACGGGATTCGCGCCGGGCGAGAACGACAAACCCGAGGCCAGCCTTGATGACATGCTCGTGAATGTTTCGGAAAAACGAGATGGGTTGCGGGGGAAGACCGTGGCGTTTCCGTGTTGCAACGTGGAGACGGTAGAACTCCATCAGCGCGTCCAGTTCAGTGCTGGTCTCAGCGATGAGGCCATGCTGTTCGGCCTTCCTAATGGCCCGGCGCACCGGGCTGGCGAACTGTTCAAACAAATCGTCCGGGCTGCCTTTCAATCCGAGGATGTGGTTATGAAAGCTCAAGGACGGATGGGACTCGGGTAAGTTCGCACCCTTTCCCCGGACCTCGAAGTATTTCCAGTTCCGCTCATGGGAAGTCTTCATCAAGTGATCCATGACTGCCTGCCCCGGTTCATTGTTCCCGAAGTAAAGCGGGCCGCACGAATCGGTGAAAGGAAGGCAAACGCCCCGGCAACCTTTGAACGTACTCCGCACTTCCATCATCGGGAGCATCGCCACTAGTTCGTTCCCACGGTAAAAGCGATGATAGACGGGGTTGTGGCTGTAGGTGCTGTGCAGCACTTTTGCCCACGCGGAGCTGTGAAAAAAGGTGAACTCAGGGTGCATCGCAGCCAGCCTGTCCCATGCGGGATCGGTTAGCGGATCGATGCATGTCGTGTTCACAACGGGAGCAGCAACCGGCACGCGCTTGGCTCCAGCCGGGCGCGTCTCTTGCAGATTATTACCGGGTGCCGCGAGCGTCATTATTTGCGGCGAGCTTCGACGATGGCTTCCTTCACCGCAACGATGACGTTTTCAACATCCGCGTGAGTGAGTTCGGGAAACATCGGGAGTGACACGAACTCGCCGGCTGCGCGTTCTGCGACCGGGAAATCGCCGCGCTTGTAACCGAGGCTGCGGTAGCATTCCTGGAGATGAATCGGAATTGGGTAGTGAATTCCGCATCCGATGCCTTTGCCTTCCAGCGAGCGCATCATACGGTCGCGATTTTTGACCCGTATGGGATAGAGATGATAGACGTGCTGCGCGTAGTCCATCTGAGCAGGGATAATGATGTCCGCCATCCCGGCGAATCCCGCATGGTAATGGGCGGCGTGGGAGCGCCGGAGTTCGTTGCCGCGTTCGAGTTGGCGTAGCTTGATGCTCAAGACCGCGCCCTGAATGCCATCCATCCGGCAATTCCAACCCACCATCGTGTGATGGTATTTGCGGATTTGTCCGTGGTCGCGGAGCACGCGGATTTTTTGTGCAAGGTCGGCGTCATTGGTCGTCACTGCGCCGGCTTCACCGAAAGCGCCGAGATTTTTTCCAGGGTAGAAGCTAAAGCTGCCGGCAATCCCAAGGGTGCCGCATCGCTTTCCCTTGTAACGTGCGCCGTGTGCCTGGCAGGCGTCTTCGATCACGGGCAGCGCATGTTCGCGGGCGACTTGCAGGATCGGGTCCATGTCAGCGGGCTGGCCGAAAAGCTGGATGGGGATGATCGCCTTGGTATGAA
>JAYVRQ010000109.1:0-2393 GCA_043776145.1 Chthoniobacteraceae bacterium | reverse complement strand
GTGCGCGATGCCGCGGAGAAAAACCTGCGCTGGCGGATGTGGGGCACGGTGCGGATGCTTTCGGCGGCGCTGGGAAAGAGCGATCCGCGCTGGCTGGCCTTCGGCCTGAAGGTGCCGAAGCCGGGAATTCCCGTGCGGCGGCGACCCCTCGCGGCGACGGCGGCGGAGGTGGTGACTTTGGTGCCGAAGACGGCGGCAGCTTTGCGCGAAGTCGCATAGCTCCGCCTTTCGACCACCGCGGAAATTTCGCTTGAGAATAACTGAGTTGCCCCACACTTTTCCGGGCTCCGCCCGACCCTCTTCTCTCCATGAAAAATCTCTTCTCCCTTTTGCTCGGTGCCTGCCTGTTGTTTTCATTTTCCGCACTCGCCGACTCGACCGATCCCACCGAGCCGGTCATCCAATCCATCCGCGGCAGGATCGTGAAAATCCGCGTCCCGGCGGGGTTCGATCGCGTGACGCTCGATCAATATATCGTCCCGCGGACGCCCGCGCGCTCCGGTGCCGGCGACCATTGGCGGACGCTGACGACCAAGTATCCGCATGGCGAGGCGATGATGCTAAAAGTGAAAATGCCGGTGCTCATCGCGAAGCGTTACCTGCGCGTTTATGGCAACAAGGTCGAGAAGTTGCCGGAGAGTCTGCTCACGGGCATTTCGGTTTTTCTTCCCGATCCGCTGGATGGCGAGGGAGTTGCGAATCCGGGCGGTTTCGGGGGAGTGAACAAGGACGGCGTGAATGTGAATGGACTCACGGGAACCAGCCCCACTGGCGACAGCACGCCGCGCACGGTCGAGGAATCGGACATTTGGAAGGTGAATGGGAACCGCCTGTATTTCTTCAACGAACTGCGCGGCCTGCAAGTCTTCGACCTCGCGAAACCCGCCGCGCCCGTGCTGCTTGGGACGCTGCGCCTGCCGGGCTCGGGCGACGATTTGTATTTGCTCGGGAACACGCACGCCGTCCTGCTGAAGCAATCCTCGAACGGCTTGGGCGGCCCGGTTTTCCTCGATGGCGGGTTCACGCTGAATGCCGCGCCGACCCGTGCGCGCGTCGCGGTGAAGCCGCAGCCGGGCGGCGCGGGCAGCGGGGAAATCATCGTCGCCGATGTGCGCGATGGTGCGCCGAAGCTCATCGCCCGCGTGCCATACGAGGGCTCGCTGGCCGAGAGCCGCATGGTCGGTTCGGTGCTTTATCTCGCCTCGAATGTGTATCGCACCGCGACCGACAAACTCGCGGCGGAATACGGATTGCGGCTCACGTCTTTCGACCTCGCCGACCCCGCGAAGCCCGTGCAGCGCGACACGATTTACCTCGGTGGCTGGGCGAGCGCGGTCACGGCCACCGACCGCTTTTTCCTCGTCGCGAAGTATGCGGATTTTGGCGACTCGTGGGCGAGCAGTGCGATCGAACTCATCGACATTTCCGCGCCCGACGGCGCGATGAAACGCGCGGGCCTGGCAAAGGTGCAGGGAAATGTTTTGAGCAAATTTCAAATGAACATCGACGGCGACGTGCTCACGGCGGTCGCGCAAAACTGGGGCGAGATCGGCGTGGGGAATCCGGACGATTTGGCGTTCCGCCCGACGAATTTCACGAAGCTGCAAACCTTCTCCATCGCCGATCCCGCCGCGCCCGCGCCCCTCGGCAGCGTCATCCTCGCGCCGGGCGAAACCGTTCGCGCCGCGCGCTTCGATGCGGGCCGCGCCTACGTCGTCACGTTCCGCCAGATTGATCCGCTCTTCATCGTCGATCTGAAAAATCCCGCGCAGCCCGTCGTCGCCGGCGAAGTGGAAGTGCCCGGCTTCTCGACCTACATCGAGCCGCTCGGCGACCGGCTCGTGACCATCGGCCTCGTCGATTGGCAGCCCGCAGTTTCGCTCTTCGATGTCTCCGATGCGAAGGCGCCGAAGCTCCTCACGCAGCTCAAACTCGGCGCGGCCACCGGCTGGGCGCAGAGCGAGGCGGTGTGGAATGAGAAGGCGTTCAAGGTGCTCCCCGCGGACAATCTCATCATGCTTCCGGTCTCGGCCTCGGGCGAAAACGGCGGCTGGTTTTCGAGCGTGCAGCTCATCGACCTGCTCCCGAACCGGCTCGTGAAGCGCGGGAAGATCGTGCATGATTTTTCGCCGCGCCGCGCCGCGCTCGTCGGGAAAAGCGTGGTCGCCATTTCCTCCACGCGGCTCGTCACGGTGAATGCGGAGGATCGCGATCATCCCGTGCTCAAGGCCGATCTGGAAATCGCGTGGAGCGTGAATCGCGTTTTCAATGTGCGGCAGCATCTCGTGCAAATCGGCGGCTCCGCCGACTACGGCGATCATCGCGCGCCGCTGCTCAGCGTCTCGCCTGGCGACGACACGGACAACACGCTCACCTCGCTCGATCTCGCGAAC
>JAYVRQ010000108.1:0-7848 GCA_043776145.1 Chthoniobacteraceae bacterium | reverse complement strand
GTCCGGGGAACTGTGAGGAAAAGTGTTCGGCACTCAGGTAGAGCCAGCCGCGGTCGAGTCCGTTGCGGAGGCGGCAGCTTTCGCGGAAGTAGATGCCGTAGGCGCGGTCTTCAAATTCCAGCCTGCGATGCGCAGGCAGCAGGATGAAGTCGGCGTCGTAGTTTTCCACCTCCTTATCATCGGGGATGTAGCGGATGTTTGGGAATTCGTTTAGTTCCCATGTGATGGGGAACGGCTCCGTGAAGATGAGCCCGTGCATCTGGCGTTCGAGGGGATTTTCGCGCGCGAGATCGCGGAGCGCGCGGAAGAGTTTGTTGATATCCGGCCGGGTGTGGACGTAGGCGTAGCGCTCTTCATCGAAGGTGGGTTGTTTGTAGTTTAGGAACCAGCAGCGGCTCGCCGGACTCCACGCGAGTAGGAGACCCACGGCATACACGAGGGGGCGGGCGATGATTTGCGCGAGATTTTCCGCTAGCTGGCCGAGGATGAAAAAGAATGGCCAGAGGACATTGATGATGCACCACGGAGTCTTGTACGGGATGAGCGAATACGCTGCGAATGTGGCGAGACCGTAGAGGCACAGCCAGCGCATCTCGCGGCTTTGCGCGGGATTTGAAATGACGAAGCCCGCGCTACATGCGAGCAGCCAGATGCTCAGCGAAGGGAGCGCGCCGAGGCCCAGCGGCGGCCACAGGAAATCCTTCACGACTTCGGCACGGTTCCCGGCGCTGCCACCAAAGAGCCCCATGGCAATCAGCCCGGCGGCGCAGACGAGCAGCACGGTGGCGGCATTCGATGAACGCCGCAGCGAGAGCATCGGCGCAGCGAGCAGACCGAGGAGCGCGGGCCACTCGTAGTATCCCATGAGCTTCACCCAGTAGAAAAATTCCTTGTGGTGCCCGGCTTCGCTGCCGTCGCCTGTCGCGGTGCCTTTTCTAAACATGAGCCGGTAAGTCTCCGCGAGCCCATCCACACCCTGCCAGTGCGTGCCGAAGCCCGACTGAAAAAGCACGACGGCTGCGACGCATGTGAGAATCACCATCGCGATCTGGCGGTTTGAAAAGTAGGCGGTTCGAGGAACCGGAACGGCGGCGTCCGCGGGGCGACCTTCGAAAAGATCCGCCGGGCGCGCACGCTGCGAGCGCGGTGAGAGCGGGTTGATCCATTCCAGACAGCGCATCGCTAAGAGTGCGAGCACCGCCGCGATCCAATGGACGATGTAGGTTTCCTTCGTCAGCACCATGCCTGCGATGCCGATGCCGACTGACCACAAATCACCGATTCGCCCTGCGCGGCTTACGATTCCGCAGCCGCCATACACTGCCAGCAGTGTGAAAAATGGCAGCCACATCTCGTGGATGGCATATCGCGAATAAAAGACCATCGCCGGTGAAATCGCCGCCGCGATCGCGCCGATCCACACGGCACGCCACGGCAGGAACCGGTGAAATGCCAGCATGAGCGCGACCAGCGCGGTGCCGATGAGCACGGTCGGCATGCGTAACACCCAAAGGCTACGTCCAAAGAGCTGCTGCCCTGCGAAGAGTGCATAAAAATGCAACGGGCCGTGGTAGTTTGCCGGGTCATACCGGTAGCATCCCTCGGCTCGCATCCCGTCGATGAACGATCCATTCACGCCCTCATCAAAATGTGCCGGACGGAGATCGAGCGCCGCCACGCGCAGCGCAAACGCCAGAGCGACTATCAGAATGGAAACGAGGCGCTGGCGGGACGACATCGTGCAGTCCCGCTCAGCGGAAACGAAGGGGTGGGGGAACAATGAGACGCATGGCTTTTGACCGATCCCCCATTCAACTGATATGGACTCTAGGAACAATCGAAATGTCTGACGGCAGCCCCCCATTTGTCTCAATCATCATCCCGGCATATAACGAAGCAGGGCGTCTTGAAGCGAGCATAACTGAGCTTGCTAGTTTTCTCTCATCCGTGCCGTGGACGCACGAGGTCATCCTCGTCATCGAGAAGAGCACCGATGGCACGCTGGAGGTGGCTCGAAGGCTCGCGACAAGAATTCCGTGCATGGAGGTTATCGGCCACGATATCCAGCGGGGCAAAGGCTACGCCGTGCGCGTGGGGATGCTCCGTGCCGGGGGCGAGTTGGCATTTTTCATGGATGCCGATTTCTCCACGCCGTTGTCCGAGATTGGCCACTTCATCACTCGATTTTCCGTGGCACCACCCGCAGACGTCCTTGTGGGGAACCGGCAGCACGCTGGAAGCGAGATTCTCACTCAGCAACATTTTTTCCGCCGGAAAATGGGTCAGACCTACAACGGGATTCTGCGCCTCATCGCCAGCATCCGCATCGCCGATACGCAGTGCGGCTTTAAGGCATTCCGCCGCACGGCACGCGAGGAGATTTTCCCGCTGCAAAAGCTGGATGGCTTTGCATTTGACGTGGAAGTGTTACTCCTCGCTGAGCGCCTTGGTTTCACTGTCGCAGACATGCCAGTGAGGTGGCGCAATGCCGAGGGGAGCAAAGTACACATCGTCCGGGATTCGTGGCGTATGTTATGCGATGCGATGCGTGTCCGCCGACTGGTGGCGAAAACGCTTGCAGGAGTAAAGCGCCTTCGCTGAGTCCGCGCGGGACGCCTGTGCCGGATGGCCGAGGTGGCGTTCCCGTCCGCCTTCAGCGTCGGCTACCAGGGCGAGAAACGCTTGTTATAGATGACACGGAAGCGGTAGGCGGATTCGAGCGACTGGGTCTCAGGATTGATTTCGGGTGCTGCCGGAGTGGAGGTCGCGAATGTGAAACGGCTGTCCCGAGGATCGAGATAGCGCTCGATTGTCGTGTGCCCGCGATATTCGGAGAGCACCTTGTCGCGGGTCTCATCCCACGTCTTGTAATACGTATTCGCAGCCGCACTGTTCGGGTCGCCATTGAAGGGCTGTTGGCGGAGGGACTGGACGCGGTAGTGAACCGTATAGGTATTCGATTTTGTCGTCACCCGTGAATAGAGGTCCGAATACGGCTTCTCACGGACATTGTCGCCAGTCACCGCGCATTGCGCCCACCACGCCTTGATGTTCGTGTCGCCCGGCGTGAAAGTCACTGGGCCACGGACAACACCCTTTGCGCTGACAGGCTGGCCTTTGGGATAAAGAAACATTTCGCAGACCTGCGATGCAGTCTTAAAAAATCCCGTGGCCGTCTTCCCGGGGCCGTATTGACTGAAGAACGCATCGAAGCCTTTCAGCGTTTCGTCCCGGTCCACCAGATAGCGGAGGTTTTCGTCATTGTCTATTCCCTTGTATGCAAGTTCATTTTTGTCAGTGAATGCGGACGGAATTGCGGTCACACGCAGCGGGTGCAGGGCTGCACGGAGTGCGGTGCTTCGCTCGATATAGCCGAAGGGCATGAGATGATAGTTTAGGTTCACTTTTCCATCCGTGGAGAACGGCTCGCTGATTGCATAGGGCTCGATGACCGGCATGGTGAAAAGATCCAGCAGCAGGTGATCGGGCGGACTGGCAAACCCGTGGTGATGGGAGGACGGATTATAGGTGTCCGTGACGCTCTTGCCGCCCGATGCCGGATTGGGGCAGAAGAGCAGCGTCTTCCAGCCCGCTTTGTCGAGGGTCGTATTGGGAGCGGGTAACGAACCAAACATGGCAGGGCTTGGAAGCTGGCGGTTTGGTGAAAAATACGTGTCCCCTGGCGCGTCGTAAGTCCATGTGCTGAAATATGGCTCTACGTAGTGCCAGATATCAAAGTCATCCTTCCATGAGCGTGATAGGTTGCCTTCGTCTGCCTTGTTGCAGAAGGCACCATCCGGGAAATTCCCGATTCCAGTGTCGAAATCCGCGGCCTTGCCGCCAACTTGTTTTGCGTTCAGGCCTTTAATCAGGTCGGGAGAATTGTTGGTTTTATAGCGAATGCCGCCGGGGAGCTGCGCCAGTACTCCGGTGGTGACTTTGCCTGCCTCATTGGGGAACCAGACAGGATCGGTGGGAGTGAAGTAGAAGGTGCCGAGGCCAGTTCGGAGGGACTGTGCCCGCCGCTTGGCATTGGGGTTGGCATCCTGCTTATTGTAGTCAGGATGGGTCTTGAAACCCGTCACGTTTTGCTGGAGGTGTGTCGTGCGAAAGTCGGATGCCTCGGGGAGGGTATTGTCTCCCGGCTGGAGACTGCGGATGGTGTCTCCGGGCTGCACGACCTGCTTATACCGATCCGCATAACTTTTCCCGTTGGCTACCTGGACTCCCTTGGAGTTGTTCAGTCCTTTACTTCCTTTCCACGGGCTATGACTATGCCTCTGGGCCCAAGCGATTCGGCTCGGGAGGGAAAAAGGCATCGCAAAACCGGCCGTGGCACTCCAATTTGACCATTTTTCTTTATGGCCGGCCCAGTCTGCAGTGGCCTGATCAGCGTCGAAGCCGGGAACTTCCGGGTCGAAACCTCCTAAAACTTGGAAGAATCCCTCGCCGCTATAGCTGCCTTTGTAGATATTATTAATGAGATCGGCACGATTCGCGGCATTCGTCCATCGCCCTGCTTCTCGCTCTGTAATCGGGACGGGCCAGTTTCGTCCCTCAGGCCAGTTGAGTTCAAGCGTCTGAATTGGATCCTTTTCATTGTGAGCGGGAAGCGGGGACTGCGCATTATCCCGGTAGCGGATATTAATCGTCATAGTGCCCGCCCCTTTGAAGTCAAACTCCGTATCAAAGTCTTTGGTCGCCTGATTGATGGGGATGCGAATTCCGTCCTTGATGGGATCCTGACATGGTGTCTGAAATGGGTAATGGTTGGTCGCGGCGATCACATTGGACGTCTTGCCTTGCATGGTATGGAAAAAACCTTCCGACCCGCCGAAATTGCGACCGTGCCAAGTATTGCCAGAGCTGACGGTGACATTGTTCTGCCCGCCTTTGAGTCCGAGCGACTCATAGCCCGACATAGTCGTTGACTTTACTGTGAAAGCCGGCGGTGTGGTCATCTCATATACGATTCTCTCCCCGGCGGCGCTGTTAAAGGAAGTGACTGGCCCGTATCCCTGCATGGGATTGAAGGTCTCAATGATGAGAAAGGCGCGCATCAACTTAAACGTGAGTACATTCTGCTTGAAAAATGTCTCCGTGGCATTTCCCGGTGCAGCGTTTCTCTCGTCAATTTTCTTATAGTCGTATTCGACCTGTTCTGGGAACTTGGGATCCGGATTCCCATTCTTGTCCTTTCTCTTATAGATATATCCTCCGCAGTAGAAGACGAGACTGACCTCCGAGACTGTGGGGAAACGTCCAAATCCGGATACCGGCGCTCCGTTGACGGTTGTCCTAGTTGGGGCTACGATGCCCCGCTTTGCATAGCGCGCATTGCCTTTCAGTTTTTCAGCCGCAGGAACTACTTTTGGAGGATTTCCATTCGAGTCCAGCTTGCTGACATCTCTGCCAAAGACCCGATCAATTCGCTCATCACGGGAGGTATCCTTGAGGTTGACGGCACGAATATAATCAAAAATCTCCGTGAGAATTTGACTCCTTCCTGCTGCCCCTCCGGTGTATTTGCCTTCGAAACTCTGCCCGTAGCCCGGGATTCGGCCTTTGCTGTTGGAAGTGACATCCTGAAGGTAGTTAAAAATTTGCTTATTGCGAGTCCTGTTAAAGTCTGCAGTGGTACTATAAGGATCTTCGCGATCAAAGATGAACTGGCCTTTGCGAATGAGCCCAAGCGGATCGTTCGGCGGATTCGGATCGGAGCCTACAGTCGAGACAAACTGGAAAAGGTCGTCACTGGGATTGCGGAGTCCCACCTTCTTTGTATCGGGATCGACGGTCGTCAGAAGTTGCTGCTCGGTCTTCTTGGTGGGAATCGGCCAGATCGTCACACGGGGCCTGCCAAAGGCGTTCAACTCGGGCGACCGGCTGTGCGCTGTGAGGACGAAACGGGTCTTGTCGATCAGTTCCGGTGTAAAAATGCCATTCACCTTGAGTGCCTTGTTAGCCGTCACACGACTGCCGTCGGCGTTCGAGACGGCTGTATTATTCAGAAAGCTCGGGTAACTCTTTTCCGGATTATTCAGCGTGGTATAATACATCTCGTCCACGGAACTCCAGAGGTGGAAGCTGGGGTTATCCGCCTGTCTCTGGCGATTCTTGGGGTCAGGCAACTGTTGAGTGTCCGCGTCAAATGTCGTCTTTTGATAGGCTGGCGGATCCGGGGTGAGGCCGTAGTCGTCAGGATTGAGCTCCTGGTCATAGGCTACCAATTGCTTTGTCCCGCCTTGCGAGGAGCCGGGCATGAGCCTTGGAGTCATCGTGTAGAGAAGTTCGGAATTAAATCCGGCGGGCATCAGGCCTTTCAGGGCAAGTCCGAGGGAAGTGGTAGAGGGATGGCCGGGATAACGCTGGAACTCATTCCGAACGGGCTGCGAATTGGCGAGACCTCCGCGAAATTTACCCGGTGCGCCGCTGATGCCACGGTCGAAGTGGGTCTGCACCCTTGGCGTGTCCCAGAATGAACCTGCGAAGTAGGCTGGGTTTGTTTCCGGGACCGTCTTCGATGGTCTTAGGTAATCCGGTTTGGCTGGCTCCTCTGCGAAAAAGCCCCCGGCGGTGTTGATGTTGACCTTGTTGCTGTCGTCATCGGTCCAGAATGCGATGCGTCCAACGATGGGATTATTCCGACTGGGCTCGCCAATGGATGGCGTTTTCGTGGGGCTTCCGAGGTTGTTCCATTTAGCCTGGAGTCCCGTGGTTCCTGCGGCAGGACCGGATAGTGGTGTCGGCGCTGTGAGCGTGCCGTCCTTCAAGACGTAGATCCAGCGGACTGGCATGGGAGCGTTGTTAAGCTGAAGGGTCGCGGCGTCCTTGAGGTTCACCTCGCAGCCTTCGATGGACCCAGAGGGCCATGTGCCGGCGGCTCCACCGGTAAATTGCCCGAGAGTGGGGATGCGGGCAACCGAGGGGTCGAAAATCGGATAGCGCTTGGTGGTGACGGGTTTGCCGTTCGGTCCGAGCTTGATGGCACCAGTCACCGGATCAGTGGTGGTTAGTTCGGCGAATTCATTCAGGTCGGTAAAAAACGCGGGCTGAAACTGCCATCCGCCAGTCCCGATCGGCACCTCGGAATTACCACCGCTGGCAGGCTTGTTGTCATCTGGATTGAACGTGGCGAGATCCGACTGCTTGAGGACCAGATTATGTGAGGAATACAGCTTGTAGAACTGGTAGGCTTGGGCGCTCGCGATTGTGCCAGTGCCATAGACGCGGATCATCCCCGGCTGTGACGCCCAGCAGCCATTTGGGACGGTGGTCGCTGCGCGAATCTGGCCCATCACGACACTGACGGCCGATTCTGCAAGCTGTCTGGCGCTGATGCTTTCCGCATACGTCCGGGCGCTGGTGAGTTCAGTCGTCACCCGGCTGAAAAAGCCCACGACGAGTGCGCTCATGAGTACGATGAAAGAAACAACAAGGATGAGGGCTACTCCTTTGCGCGTGTGCCATTTTCCACGCACAAGCCGGGTATGTTTGGAGGGCTGTCCGGCTGGATTGGTTTGATCGGAGGCATTCATGGGACGGGAGACGGTTGGGGTTGGAAAGTTGTCAGTTCGAGGTGGCAGTGTGCAGGCTCCATTTTGAACCCTTGATGGTTACATTGGTGGAGAATACGCGGTAGGAAGCCCGGATGTTGGCGGTATTTGACGAAGAGGAGAGCAGGTTTTGCAGTCGCGTGAGATCTCCTGCATTACCGTTTGTCGCGTCATTTAACTGTTTGGGATCCACGAAGAGGTTCTTCTTTGTGAGGGCATCGGGACTTGTGCCGATGCCCAATAAGGGATCCGACCCATAGAGGTCTTCGAGCCGCCGGGCCGAAGGTTCATC
>JAYVRQ010000107.1:0-7853 GCA_043776145.1 Chthoniobacteraceae bacterium | reverse complement strand
TTTTCGTCGAGCGCATGAATCATCTCGTGCGCCGCGTGGATGCGAAGAGCCGCATCATCACGACCGTCGCGGGCGCGGGCGTGGCGGGTTTCGCGGGCGATGGCGGACCGGCGAGGGACGCGCAGTTCAATCAGCCGCACAGCCTCGCCTTCGATGCCGCGGGCGACCTGTTCGTTTGCGACATTCTGAATCATCGCATCCGCAGGATCGACGTGAAGAGCGGCACGATCGCCACCTGGTCCGGCACGGGTGAAAAGAAGACCGCGCCCGACGGCTCGCCCATCGCCGGCTCCGCGCTGCACGGCCCGCGCGCGCTCGCGTTCGGCCCCGATGGGAGATGCTGGCTCGCGCTGCGCGAAGGCAACGCGGTGCTCCTACTCGATCCGAAAGCGAACACGCTCCGGCGCGTCGCGGGCACCGGCAAATCGGGCTTCACCGGCAACGGCGGCCCGGCGCTCGAGGCCACGCTTTCCGGTCCGAAAGGCGTCAGCCTCGATGCGGCGGGCAACGTCTTTCTCGCCGACACCGAATCGCATTCCATCCGCTGGCTCGACGTGAAGCGCGGAACCCTCGAAGTCCTCGTCGGCAACGGGAAAAAGGGCGACGGCCCCGACGGCGATCCGCTCGCCTGCCAGCTAGCGCGGCCTCACGGCGTCTTTGTGGACAAGGATGGCTCCGTGTTCATCGGCGACAGCGAGAACCATCGCGTGCGCGTTTGGCGGAAGTGATGAGGCTTGGAGCGATGCCCGCCCTACGCTTTTCGCCGCCCCAGCTTCCGCTTCACGAGCGCGGTGACTTCCGTCATTTCCTCGACGCGCAGGAGCGTGGCTGCGCCGAAAAACGCGGCTCCGGCGAGCGCGATCGTGAGCAGCAGCGCGCCCGCTTTTACCGGAAGCGCGAAGTGCTCCCAGCCAGCCAACACGCTGGCTCGCGCGCCGATACACACGGCGGCGAGGAGCGCGGTTGGGATGATGAGTTTTCCAAAAGTGGCGAGGAGTGAGCGCGTTTCGAGGTGCTGCGTTTCGCGGCGCATGAGCCAGTAAAGCAGCGCAAAATTGAACGTGGCGACGCAGCCGGTCGCGAGGCCGAGGCCCTGGATGCCCCACTTGAGATTGAAGGCGAGGTGCCAGTTGAGGCCGAAGTTCAGGCCGATGGAAAGGAAGCTGACCATCATCGGCGTGCGGCGGCGGTCGATGGCGTAGAAGGCGGGCGCGAGAATTTTCAACGCGGAGTACGCGCAGAGGCCGAGTGCGTAGCCTTGCAGGCCGAGCGCGGCCTGGTCGGTGGCGTGCGCGCTGAATTTTCCGTGCTCGTAGATGAGGCTGATGATCGGGCGTCCGAGCAGGACGAGGCCGACGGCGGACGGGATGGTGAGCAGGAAGGCGAGACGCAATCCGCGCGCGAGCACGGCTCCGAAGTCGGCCATGTTTTTCTGCGCGGCCATGCGCGAGATGAGCGGGAGTGTGACGGTGCCGAGCGCGACGCCGAAGAGGCCGAGCGGGAGCTGCATCAGGCGAAAAGCGACACCGAGGCGGTAGGCCGTGCCGTCTTCCAGCCAGCTCGCAAACCAGCCATTGACCATCACGTTCACCTGCACACTGCTCGCGGCGATGATCGCCGGTCCCATCTGGCGGACGACTTGCATCACGCCTTCATCGCGCCAGTCCCAATCGAAGCGGAAGCGGTAGCCGAGTTTGCGCAGCGAGGGAATTTGCACCGCGAGTTGGAGCGCGCCACCGATGAGCGTGCCGATGGCGAGGCCGATGAGCGCACGTGGGCCGAACGCGGGGTCGATCCACCACGCGAGCGCGACGCCGCCGATGATGGAGCCGATATTAAAAAACGAGGACGCCATCGCGGGGATGCCGAAGACATTGCGCGAATTCAAAATGCCCATCACCTGCGCGCCGAGCGAGACGAGGATGATGAACGGGAACATGATCTGCGCGAGCAGCACGGTGAGATCGAACTTCGCGGGGTCCGTCTTGAAACCGGTGACGGTGATGGAAAGCAAATGCGGCGCGAGCAGCACGCCGCCGATGGAGATGACGATCATCGTGACGAGCAGCAGCGTGCCGATTTTATTCGCAAGCCGCCACGCCGCAGGCTCGCCTTCCGTCGCGATCTTTTTGGAAAACGTGGTGATGAACGCAGTCGAGAGCGCGCCCTCGGCGAAGAGATCGCGCAGCAGATTCGGCGTCTTGAAGGCCATCGTGAAAGCGTCCATCGACTTCCCCGCGCCGAACAGAATCCCGAAGACGACTTCGCGCGCGAGGCCGAGCACGCGCGAGCACATCACCGCGAGGCCGACGATGCCGGCGGCTTTGGTGTTGAGTTTGTTTTGTTCGGGCTTGGCGGCGGACATTTTTATTTTTAACGCAGAGGCGCAGAGACGCAGAGGGCGCAGAGGAGGAATAAAGAAAAAAATCTCTGCGATCTCTGCGTCCTCTGCGTCTCTGCGTTTTCAAAAAAACCTGCGGAGCGCGCGGATGTAAGCGCGCCCGCATCCCGGCGGCGAAACTTTTTCCTGCCCACTGCGCGCGCCGCCGCTATCTTCGCGCCGCATGGACGCACCGAATGAATTCCAGCCGCTGATGGACGAAATTTTCCGCGACAAAGTTCTGCGCGCGCGGCAGCAGAGCGCGGGCGAAAAAATTTTACTCGGGATTGAGTTGTTTGAAACTGCCGTGAAACGAATGCGCGGTGGCATTCGCGCGCAGTTCCCGGCGTTTTCCGAAGAAGAAGTCGAGACCGAACTCCAACGGCGGTTCGACCGCGTGCGGCAAGTGGAAGAGCACGGCTTTTTCACCACCGTCCCACCGGCGTGAAATCCGAACAGGCCGTTTGCACGCTGCTTGATGCGCTTGCCGCAGCGGGCCTGCCGCATATGGTGACGGGTGGCCTGGTGTCGAACGCGCACGGCATCGCGCGATCCACGCACGATGCGGACATCGTGGTGCAAGTGCGCGGTGGGGATTTCGCCGGCTTCGCCCGCTCGTTGCCGCCGGAGTTGCATCTCGATCCGCAAATCTCGTTTGAAACGATCACCGGTTCGCAGCGGCACATTGTTCGGATCACGGAATCGAAGTTTCAGATCGAGCTATTTTTCCTGAGCGACGATCCGCATCATCAGGAAAGATTTCAGCGCCGCGTCTGGCGGCATCTCCCCGATCTCGATCGCGAAGCGTGGATCGCCACCGCCGAGGACATGGTGATCCAAAAGGTCCGCTGGAATCGCGACAAGGATCGCGACGACGCGCGCAACATCCTCGCCGTGCAGGGCGACGCGCTGGATTTCGCCTACATCGAACGCTGGTGCGACGCGCACGGCACGCGCACGCGGCTCGAAGATTTGCGCCGCTCGATCCCGCCGATCTGAACACAGAGGCACGGAGGACACGGAGGTTCACAGAGGAATTTCGGAACCTTCACTCTGCCTCTGTGTACCTCCGTGTCCTCTGTATCTCTGTGTTTAGATCGCGGCGGCTTTGCGGAGGCGGTCCATGATGGCGAGGCCGAGGCCGTGCTCGGGGACCGGTTCGGCGAAGATGAGATTGAGCCCGGCTTCGTCGAGCCTGCGGAGTTTGGCGAAGAGGGTGGCGGCGGCTTCGCGGAGGTCGCCGGTGGGACTGAGGATTTCGATGGCGGTAAACTCGCCCGGGTTTTCCAGCGGCGTAAATGCGAGGACTCCGGCGTTGGGCGTTGAGCGTTGAGCGTTGAGCGTTGAGCGTTCTCCCAAGCGCAGCGGCGTCCGCGGCGCGTAGTGACTTTTCAATTGCCCCGGTGCGTTCGGCGTCACTCCCGCGCTCGCAAATTCCACTTCCCCAAACGCCGCGAGATCGTCCGGCGTGACCGGCCCGGCGCGCAGGATGCGCAGCCGCCCGTCGTTCACCGCGACGATCGTGGATTCGATGCCGACGGCGCACGGGCCGCCATCGACGATGAGCGGGATGCGCCCGCCGAGTCCGTCGCGGACATGCTCCACGGTCGTTGGGCTGATGCGTCCGAATGGGTTCGCGCTCGGGGCGGCGAGCGGCTTTCCGAACGCGGTGGCGATGGCGCGGAAAACGGGATGCGCGCTCATGCGGACGGCGACGGTGTGGAGTCCGGAGGTGACGATGTCGGGAACGATTTCACATCGAGGGAGGACGAGCGTGAGCGGGCCGGGCCAGAATTTTTCGATGAGCTTTGTGATGATGGGCGAGTCGGTGCGAGCGATGCGATCCAGCCAGCCGAGGTCTGGCAGGTGGACAATGAGCGGGTCGAAAAATGGGCGCTGCTTTGCCTCGAAAATTTTTACCGCGGCATCCGCGCGGGTCGCGTCGGCGGCGAGGCCGTACACGGTTTCGGTCGGGAGGGCGACGGGATCTCCGGCGCGCAGGAGATCGACGGCGCGCTCGACGGCGTGCGCGAGTTCAGCAGGGGATCTCGTGGGGAGAAAATCAGTCTGCATAGTGCAAGGCGTGCGGCGGGAAATTCCGGGGAGCGCGCGCGTCTCGCGTGCTGGTTTCGGCGTCCCGCCGAAACGAACTTTCGTGCGTGTGCGAATCGGTTGTTGCGCGCGTCTTCTGATTTCGTATGCGCAGAAAAGTTCGCAAAGGCGGGACGCCTTTGCCAGCACGCGAGACGCGCGCGCTACCCGGAGTTCGCGATCCGCGCGTCATTTTTTCAGGCGCGCTCTCGCTTCGATCGCCCGCCCTTTCGCCTCCGCGGCATCGCTCCCAAACGCCACGAGATGCCCCATCTTCCGACCCGGACGCGGCTCCGCTTTTCCGTAGAGATGCAGCTTCACCTCCGGCATCGCGAGCGCGGCGGACCAGTCGGGTTCGCCGTTCGCCCAGAGATCGCCGAGCAGATTTGCCATCGCGGCGGGACGCAGCACATCGGTCGCGCCGAGCGGCAGGCCGCACACGGCGCGGAGCTGTTGCTCGAACTGCGAAGTCACGCACGCATCGAATGTCCAGTGCCCGGAATTGTGCGGGCGCGGGGCGAGTTCGTTGATGAGCAGCGAGCCGTCGCGGCGCAGGAACATTTCGACGGCGAGCAGCCCGACCAGATTGATTTTTCCCGCGACCGCACAGGCGAGATCGCGCGCGGCAGCTTCGATTTTCGGATCGCCGAAGGGGACGGCGGTGACATCGAGAATGTGATTCGCGTGATCGTTTCTGCCAACGGGGAAAGTCTGCATCGCGCCGTCGATCCCGCGCGCGACGAGGACGGAAAGCTCCAGCTCGAAATCGACGAATGCTTCCAACACGGCGAGTTGTCCGGCGAAGGGAGCCCACACGCTTTGCAGATTGTCGCCGGGGCGGATGAGGCGCTGGCCTTTTCCATCGTAGCCGAAGGATGCGGTCTTCAACACGGACGGCTGGCCGAGGTCCGCGACGGCGGCGGCGAGTTCGCCCGCGCTGGCGACGGCTTTGAAACCGGGGAGCGGCAGCGCATGGCGGTCGAGAAATTCTTTCTCCCGCAAACGATGCTGCGTGATGTGCAGCACGTCGCCGGAAGGCCGCACCGTGCAATGCCGCGCGCACCATTCGATGGTCTGCACGGGGATGTTTTCAAACTCGAACGTGAGCACATCCACACCACGCGCGAAGTCCTCCACGTCCTTTTCGTCCTCGTAACGCCCGACGACTTCGCGATCCGCGAGCTGGCCGGTCGGCGTGTCTTCATCCGGCGAGAAAGTGTGGACGCGGTAGCCCATGCGCCGCGCCGCGATGGCAAACATGCGCCCAAGCTGCCCGCCGCCCATGACGCCGACCGTACTGCCGGGCAGAAAGACCCGCTGGTCGCTGCTCATTTTAATTCCGCCGCGAGCACTTCAGCGGTCTGCTTTTCCCGAAACGCCTCCAGCTTTTCCCGCAGCGCCGCGTCGTGCAGCGCGAGGATCGCGGCGGCGAGGATCGCGGCGTTTTTCGCGCCAGCGGCACCGATGGCGAGCGTGCCGACGGGGATGCCGGCGGGCATTTGCACGATGGAAAGCAGCGAGTCCACTCCGCGCAGGACGCGGCTCTCGATCGGCACGCCGAGCACGGGCAGGCGCGTGTGGGCGGCGACCATTCCCGGCAAATGTGCCGCGCCGCCCGCGCCGGCAATGATGACCTGAATGCCGCGTCCCGCTGCGGCGCGCGCGAAGTCGGCCATCAACTCGGGAGTGCGATGCGCGGAGACGACGCGCGCCTCGGTCGGGATGGCGAATTCCTCCAGCGTCTCCACGGCGGCGCGCATCGTTTCCCAATCGGACTGGCTGCCCATAATGACGGCGACGAGCGGGGAAGAGGGTTGAGAGTTGGGAGTTGAGAGTTGAGAGTCCGCCATGTTCCCGCTGAGATGCTTCTTTCGCGGCGATCTCTCAACTCTCAACTTTCAACTCTCCTGCACGAAAACATCGTCCTCACCGGCTTCATGGGCAGCGGCAAATCCGCGGTCGGGCGGCGCGTGGCGGGGCGGCTGCGCTTTCAGTTTGTCGATACCGATCAGTTCATCGTCGCGCGCGCGGGGATGCCGATTTCCGTCCTCTTCGCGCGGCACGGCGAGGAGCATTTTCGCGATCTGGAAACGAAGGCGCTGGAATCGCTCGGGGCGCAGCGCCGCTGTGTGATCGCGACGGGCGGCGGCGTGGTGGTGAGGGAGCGCAATCACGCACTCTTGAAGGCGCTGGGTTTCGTCGTGTGGCTGACGGCGAGCGAGGAGGTGATTTTCAACCGCGTGTCGCGCAATGACAAACGTCCGCTGCTGCAAACCGCCGATCCGCGCGCGACGATCCGCGATCTGCTGGCCGCGCGCCATCCCCTTTACGAAAGCGCCGCGGAGTTCACGGTGGATACTTCGGCGATGTCGCACGATGAGGCGGCGGATGCGGTGGTCGCGGCGGCACGGCGGGCGTTCGCGTGGGATTCGGAGGCGAGGTGAAGGCGGAACTGATCGCCCTCGCGGAGGAACTCGGCTTCGATTTGTGCCGCATCGCCCGTTGCACCGCGCCTCCGCACGCAGCGGAATTCCGCGAGTGGCTGGACGACGGACGTGCGGGGACGATGGATTGGTTGGCGCGAAATGCGGAGCGGAGGACGGAGCCGCAGTTGGTGCTGCCGGGAGCGCGGAGTGTGGTCGTGGTGGCGATGAACTATCTGGATGGCCAATTGCCCATTGCCCATTGCCAATCCACTGGCCGGATCGCGCGCTACGCCTGGGGCGATGATTACCACGACGTGATCGAGAAGAAGCTGTGCGTGATGAATGACTGGCTGGCGGCGCGCGGGGGGCGGCAGCGGTATTATGTGGACACGGGGCCGGTGCTGGAGCGGGATTTTGCGGCGCTCGCCGGAATCGGCTGGCATGGGAAATCGACGATGCTCATTCATCCGAAAATGGGGACGTGGTTTTTTCTCGCGGAGATTTTTACGACGCTCGAACTCGAACCCGACGAGCCGCTTCCCGATCGCTGCGGGAGTTGCACGCGCTGCATCGACGCCTGCCCGACGCAGGCGATCACCGCGCCGCATCAGCTCAATGCGCGGCGTTGCATTTCGTATCTCACCATCGAGTTGAAGGGGAGCATCCCCGAGGAGTTCCGCCCGCTGATCGGCGACCGCATTTACGGCTGCGACGACTGCCTGGATGCGTGCCCGTGGAATCGCTTTGCCTCCGCCTCGCGCGAGACGGCTTTCGCCGCGCGACCGTTCGTTCACGAGATGTCGCTCCGCGATTTTCTCGCGCTCGACGACGATGGATTCCGCGCACTCTTTCGCAAATCGCCGATCAAGCGGATCAAGCGCCGCGGCTTTCTCCGCAACGTCTGCGTGGCGCTCGGCAACGTCGGCACGCGCGACGATCTGCCCGCGCTGGAACGC
>JAYVRQ010000106.1:0-7854 GCA_043776145.1 Chthoniobacteraceae bacterium | reverse complement strand
GCTCTACGGCTCACCCCGCCATGCAGTCCGAAACGATCTGCGCCAGCCGGTCGCTGTGATACGGCTTCGCGAGGAAGACGCGATTCGTCTCGTGCTCGAAATCCCCGCCGATCAGCTCGGGGCTGTAGCCGCTCGTATAGACCACTTTCAGTTCGGGCCGCTCCGCGCGCAGGCGGTGCGCGAGCTGCCAGCCGGAGATGGATTCGGGCATCACCACATCCGTCAATAGGACGTCGATGCTCGTTTTCTCCCGCTCCCAAACTTCGAGCGCCTCGACGCCATTCGCGGCGAAGAGCACGCGGTGTCCGCACGATTCCAGCACGCTGCCGACGAACTCGCGCAGCATCTCCTCATCCTCCACGACGAGGATCGTGCCGCGCTGCCCGGGAGCGACGCGCAGCGCGAGTTCCTGCCGCTCCTCGGCAGGCGCGGCTTTTCCTTCGGCGACGGGAAAAAACACGCGGAAACAAGTGCCGACTCCGGGCTCGCTCTCGACGTCGATCCAGCCGCCGTGCTGCTTCACGATGCCGTACACCGTGGCGAGACCCATGCCCGTGCCATGCCCCATTTCCTTCGTGGTGAAAAATGGCTCGAAGACCCGGCTCAGCGTTTCGGCGTCCATGCCGCAGCCGGTGTCGCGGACGGACACGAAAACATATTCGCCCGGCTGCGAATCGGGGCGTTGCGCGAGCGCCTCCGCGTCGAATGACACGAGCCCGGAACTGAACAGCAGCCGGCCTCCGTCCTTCATCGCGTCGCGCGCGTTCAGCGCGAGATTCATGATGACTTGATCGACGTTCACCGGGTCCGCGTAGATCGGTTTCAGCCCGGTCCCCATGTCGGTGGCGATCGAGATGTGCTCACCGATGATCCGGCGCAACATGCCGACGGTCTGCATCGCGGATTCGTTCAGATCGAGCGCGCGCCGCTGGATGATCTGGCGGCGGCTGTAGGCGAGAAGCTGGCGCGTCAGCTCCGTGGCGCGCTCGCTGGCGGCGACGACTTGATGCAGCGATTTCGCGATGCCGGCCTCGATGCCGGGGTTGTCCAGTTCCATCGAAGCGTTGCCGAGGATCACGGTCAGCAGGTTGTTAAAATCGTGCGCGATGCCTGCGGCGAGCCGTCCCACGGCTTCCATTTTTTGCGCTTGGCGGAGTTGATTTTCGATGGCCACGCGCTCCGTGATGTCCTGCGCAATCAAGAGCAGATGCGGCTCGCCGCCGAGTGTGATGGGTTCCGCGGAAAGCAGCGTCTCGCGCCGCTCGCCCTGCTTGTTGCGGATTGCCGCCGGCAGATCGCGCGGCGGCTCATTTTGCGAAACCAGCTCGCGCACGAGCAACGCGGTCGTTTCCTCAAAAAATATGACCGGTGTGCCGTCGCGCCGTCCGACCAGTTCCGCCGCGTCGTAGCCCGTCAGTTTCAAAAATCCCGTGTTCGCGGAGACGAAACCCGCCCCGGCGATGGACTGAATCGCCATCGGCACCGGGCTCGACTCGAACGCCTTGGAAAACCGTTCCTCCGAACCGCGCAGCGCGTCCTGCGCCGCGGCCCGCTCGGCCACTTCCGATTTCAGCAACTCATTCGCCGCGCGCAATTCCACCGTGCTTTTCGCCACCATCGCGTCGAGTTCCTCGACCCGTTTCCGCGCGATTTGCGTGAGCTGCCATTTCTTCGCGAGCGCGTGCGCCATTTGCAGCACCTCGATGTTGTCGAACGGCTTTTTCAGCACCAGCACATGATCCGTGTCGCCCAGCGCCTTCGCGATTTCGTTCCACGAATAATCCGAATACGCCGTGCAGAGCACGATTTGCAGATCGGGAAATTCCGCCCAGATGTGCGTGATCGTCTCGATGCCATCCCAGCCCGGCGGCATCCGCACATCCACAAACGCCACGGCGTATGGCGCGCCCGCCGCACCCGCCGCGCGCACTTTTTCGAGCCCTTCCTGGCCTTGAAAAGCGGAGTCGATTTGAAAATCCGAACTGCGCGCGGGCTCGGGTGCGTCGCCGAAAAGCGCGGCCTCGTCGGCATCGAGCGAATCCGCGAGCGCCGTGTCGGCGGGGCAGAGGATTTTGCGGAAGTCTTCGTGGATCGCCGGGTTGTCGTCGATGACGAGGATGCGGTGGTTCGCGGGTTGGAGAGCGTCTGGCGTTTTCATGCGTTTGCGGTCGGAAGTTCGAGAGTGAAGGTCGCGCCCTGGCCGAGGCCGGCGCTTTGCATGGAGAGTTCGCCGCCCATTTCTTTGGCCGCGAGCGCGCCGCTGTGCAGGCCGAAGCCGTGGCCGCCTTTGCGCGTGGTGAAGCCATGCCCGAAGATGCGATTCAGATTTTCCGGCGGGATACCGATGCCATTGTCGCTCACGGCGATGCGCACCTGCCCGCCCGCAGGCTCGATGGAAATGGCGATGCGCTTGCCGGGATTTTCCACGTCGTCAAAGGCGTGCCGGGCGTTGCGGAGGAGATTGATGAGAATTTGCAGCACCTTGTGCCGGTCCACGCGCGCGGGCGGGGCGGGACTGAAGCGGCGCTCGATCGCGATGTCGTGGTCATCGACCGCGCCGAAGCTCATCGCGATCGCGTCCTCGATGAGACGCTCCGCAGCCAGGCTCTCAAAGACGCCGCTTACTTTCGCGTAGCTCTGCTGCATGGCCACGACCTGCTTGATATGCTCGATGTTTTTGCCGAGCTGATCGACCTCGCGCAAAATTTCCGCGTTCTCGGCGACGAGATGTTCGCCGAGGTTCGCGAGGTAGCCGGGGAGCTTCTGGCCGTTCGGATCGCGGGTAAGGTATTCGGCGAGATCGCCGTTCTTTTCCGTGAGCAGCGCGGCGGCTTTGCCGAGTTTGGACGCCTTCGAGGTGCGCAGTTTTTCCAGCACGATTCCGGCGGAGACGTTCACGCTGTTGAGCACGTTGCCCACGTTGTGCAGCACGCCGGTGGCGACCTCCGCCATGCCGGCCTGGCGTGAGACTTCGATCACGCGCTGCTGGATGACTTTCATCTCGCGCTCCAGCCGCGCGCGGGTCGCGAGAGACGCGGCGAGCTGGCGCACTTCCACGTTGTCGAAAGGTTTTTTAAGAATCAGGAAGCGGTCGCTCTGGCCGAGGCGGCGATCCATTTCCTCCCACGAATAATCCGAAAACGCCGTGCAGATGACGACCTGCAAATCCGGCTGCGCGCTCCAGAGTCGGCTGATGGTTTCGATGCCGTCCCATCCCGGCGGCATTCGGATGTCCACGAAGGCCAGCGCGTAGGGCCGCTCGGCTTTGAGCGCGGCCTCGACGCGGGCCAGTCCCTCCTGACCCTGGCTGGCAAAGTCGAGTTGCACCGCCAGGGTCTTCGCGGCTTTCGCAGGGCGGCGAAACAGCAGTGCGGCCGCCTGGTCGATCGTCGCGTCGGACGCATCTTCCCCGCCGAGGACTTTGCGGAAATCGTCGTGAATCGAGAGATTGTCGTCGATGACGAGCACCCGTTCTGGAGCCGTGGCGGTCATGCGGCTTTTTGGAAAGGCTCCGGTTCCGCAGGTGGCAGCTCGATGGTGAAAGTCGCGCCGCAGCCCGGCCCGTCGCTGTGGACGCGCAGCGCGCCGCCCATTTCCGCGGCGGCCAGCGCGCTGCCGTGCAGGCCGAAGCCGTGTCCGGTCTTTTTCGTGGTGAAGCCGTGGGAAAAAATCCGCGTGAGATTTTCGGGCGCGACCCCGGGGCCGTTGTCGATGACTTGCAGATGCAGCCGGTCGCCGCGCGGCACCGCGGCGCGCAGGATGATTTCCCGCTGCCGCGTTCCACTCTCGACGAGCGCATCGGCGGCGTTGCGCAAAAGGTTGACGAGAATTTGCACGAGCTTCGATTTGTCCGCGCGCACGGTGAGGCCGGGCGCATCTTCACGCCGCAGCGAGATGCCCTGGTCTTTCAGCAAATTGCCATTCAAGGCCAGCGCGTCTTCGACGGCTTCGGAAACGGAGACCGTTTCGATGACGCCCGACACCCCGCTCACCGACTGCTGCCGCTGCACGATCTCGCTGATGTGCTGGATGTGGCTGCTGAGATCGCCGATTTCCTTGAGCAGCGTCTCCTGCTCGGTCTGCCAGTGCCCGCCGAGCAGTTGGAGAAAGCCGGGCAACTGCTGGCCCTGCGGATCGTGCGTCAGGAAATCGCCAAGGTCGTGCGCGTGCTCCTGCATCAGCGCGGTCGCCGCCGGCAGGTTCGCGAGCCGCGAATCGCGCAATTTTTCGAGCACAGTCGCCGCGGAGACGTTCACGCTGTTGAGCACATTGCCGACATTGTGCAGCACGCTGTTCGCCACCTCCGCCATGCCGGCCTGCCGCGCGGTGATAGCGACTTTTTTGTTCAGTTCGGCCAGCTCGGCGGTGCGCGCCTGCACGCGGGCTTCGAGCGCTTCATTCGCCTCGCGCAGCACCTCCCGCTCGCGCTGCTCGGCGAGCCGGTCGCGCATCGCCACCTGATGCGCGGCCACGCCGCTGCCCGCGCCCGCGAGGAGCAGCAGCAGGGCGAAATACGCGATCGTCGTGAGCCGCGCCCGCTGCATCGCCGCGGCCCACGCCGCGGCGTCGAAGTCCACGGCGAGCGCCGCCTCGATCTCGCCATTTTTGCCCCGCATCGGCACCACGGCGCTCACCCAGGTGCCCCAGCGATCGGTGTAGATTTCCTCCTCAAAACAGGGCTCCCCGGTCTCATACATCCGGGTCAGTGCCGCGAACGCCTCCTTATATTCCTCGCCGATCGGCGTGCGCTGCTCCCGTTCGCCTTCGATGCTGCCGTTGTGATCGTAGTCCGTCTCGGAATCCACGACCATGATGACGGTTCCATCCGGCAGCCGGCGCATGGTGTAGATGTCGGCGATCGAGCGGTTCGCGGCGAGCCAGCGTTTTTCCGCCTCGATCATCTGCGAGTATTGCGGATCGTCGGGCGAAGTCGTGGGCGTGATCGCCTGATGCCCAAGGCGTGCGAGTTCCTGCGCATAAGTGGGCGCGTAACCCTCGACCATCCGCTGGAGCCGCCCCTGCTCCCGCTTGCCAGCCGCATTCGTGGAAAACCAGCCCGCGATGAGAATCACCGCCATGACGAGCCAGCCCAGCAGGGCGAGGCCCGTCTTCCACCACACCCAGCGATGCAGCGCCACGCCTCCGGCCACACACGCCGCCGCGAAGAGCAGGTAATCGAGATGCTTGAAGAAGAATTCAGACACGACCGGAAGGAGTTATTTCAAGCGATTACTGGCGCGGGGCTCTTTTTCTGCACCGGCAGTTCGAGGGTGAAAGTCGCGCCTTTGCCCAGCCCCGCGCTTTGCACGGAAAGATCGCCGCCGATTTCGCGCGCCGCGTTCGCGCCGCTGTGCAGGCCGAAGCCGTGGCCGCTCGCCTTCGTGGTGAAGCCGTGACCGAAGATGCGCGTGAGATTTTCCGGCGAAATGCCGACGCCGTTGTCCGTCACGTCGATGCGGACGCGATCCGCGCCGGACGGGGCGATCGTGATGGCGATGCGCTTGTCGATGCGCCCGGCGTCGTCGAGCGCGTTCTTCGCGTTGCGCAGAAGATTGATGAGGATTTGCAGCACTTTGTGCCTGTCCACAAGCACGGGCGGTGCCGCGGCGAAGTCGCGTTTCAAAAGAACGCCGTGGTGCTCGAAGGAGCCGCTGTTCATCGCGATGGCATCCTCGACCAGTCGTTCGGCGGGCAGCGTCTCGAAGACGCCGCTCACCTTCGCGTAGCTCTGCTGCATCGCGATGACTTCCTTGATGTGCTCGATGTTGCGCCCGAGCTGATCGACCTCGCGCACGATGTCCGCATTCTCGGCGGCGAGATGCGCGCCAAGGTTCGCGAGGTAGCCGGGGAGTTTTTTTCCGTTCGGGTCGGCGTGCAGATATTCGGCGAGATCGGCGGCGTGGCTGGTGAGCAGCGCGGCGGCTTTGCCGAGCTTGGGCGCCTTCGAGTTGCGCAGCTTTTCCAGCACGAGCCCGGCGGAGACGTTCACGCTGTTGAGCACGTTGCCGACATTGTGCAGCACGCCCGTCGCGACTTCGGCCATGCCCGCCTGGCGCGAGGCATCGTGGAGTTGCTTGTTCATTTCCGCGAGCTGCGCCTCGGCGGCTTTCGCCTCCGTGATGTCCATCATCACCCCGTAAAGCGCGTGCTGCTTCTGCCCCGACTCCGGCACAAAAACCGCCTGGTCGCGGAACCACCGCAGCTCGCCGCCGCGTGTGAACATGCGGTACTCCGCGAGAAAATTTCCCGTGCGCAGCGCGACCGCCTCGGCGGCGATGGGAATCTCGCGGTCGTCCGGGTGAATGTGCTCGAACCACAGCCGGTCGGACGCGAGCCATTCCTCGGGCGTGAAGCCGAGCAGCGGAAAAATCTGCGGGCTCACGTACGACCAGGTGCAGGTCTCGCCGAGCGTCGCGTGATAGGTGATCGCGGGAAGCTGCTCGACGAGCCCGCGAAATTTCATCTCCGCCGAGCGCAGCGCCTCCTCGGTGCAGCGGCGTTCGCTGATGTCGGAATGCGAGCCCGCCATCCGCGTCGGACTTCCCGCCGCATCGCGCAGGGCGACGCCGCGGGCGAGGATCCATTTCCACGAGCCGTCCCGGCACTGCATCCGAAACTCGGCGTCGTACTCGGGCCGTTCGCCGGCGAGGTAGCTCTCGAGGATGTGGCGTGTCAGCGCGAGGTCGTCGGGATGTATGAGCCTTTCCCACGTCGCGAATTCGTTCGCCAGCTCGTCGTCGCGCCAGCCGAGCATCTCCTTCCAACGCGGCGAAAAATACACGACGCCGCGCGCGATGTCCCAATCCCAAATGCCGTCGCGCGAGCCGCGCATCGCCAGCTCGAAACGCTCGCGGCTTTCGCGGAGCGCCTCGATCGTGTCGGGTGGTTCCGCCGCGCTCATGCGTTTGTCGCGGGCTCGGGATCGCGCCGCTTGCACGGCAGTTCGAGGGTGAAAGTCGCGCCCTTCCCGAGCCCTTCGCTTTGCACGGAAAGATCGCCGCCGATTTCCCGCGCCGCATTTGCGCCGCTGTGCAGGCCAAAGCCGTGGCCGTCCTTCTTCGTCGTAAAGCCGTGGCCGAAAATGCGCGTGAGATTTTCCGGCGAGATGCCGGTGCCGTTGTCCGCGACTGCGATCCGCACGGATTCCCCGCCGGATGGCGCGATGGAAATGGTGATGCGCTTGTCGATGCGCTGCGCGTCGTCGAGCGCGTGCTTCGCGTTGCGGATGAGATTGATGAGGATTTGCAAAACCTTGTGCCGGTCCACGAGCACGGGCGGGGCGGGGGAAAAATCGCGCACGAGGACGACGCCGTGCCGCTCGAAGGCGCCGATGTTCATGCCGACCGCATCCTCGACGAGCCGCTCCGCGGGCAGTTGCTCGAAGACGCCGCTGACTTTCGCAAAGCTCTGCTGCATCGCGACGACCTGCTTGATGTGATCGACATTGCTCCCGAGCTGCTCGACCTCGTGCAAAATCTCGGCATTTTCGGCGACGAGGAATTCGCCGAGCTTCGCGAGATAGCCGGGGAGCTTCTGTCCGTTCGGATCGTTCGTGAGGTAGTCCGCGAGGCCGCCGTTTTTTTCCGTGAGCAGCGCGGCGGCCTTGCCGAGTTTCGGGGCCTTCGAGTTGCGCAGTTTTTCCAGCACGAGATTCGCCGAGACGTTCGCGCTGTTCAGCACGTTGCCGACATTGTGCAGCACGCCGGTGGCGATCTCGGCCATGCCCGCCTGGCGCGAGGTTTCGAGCAGTTGCGTGTTGAGTTCCTTCAACTCGTCCGCAGCCCGACGCCTCTGGCTAATGTCGGTGGCGATGCCGATGAAGCCTGCCAGCGCGCCGTCGCCATCGCGCATCGC
>JAYVRQ010000105.1:0-7865 GCA_043776145.1 Chthoniobacteraceae bacterium | reverse complement strand
GGGGTGCTGCCGGCTCCGCAGCAGGTGACGCTGACGCAGGGCGCGCTGAGTGGCACGCTGGATTTGCGTGGCCGCCCGGTGGCGAATGCGGGCGCGTATGAGGCGCAGAAGACGACGACGATCAACAACCCGAATAGTTGGGAGTCAGTGGATCAAGTGACGGCGGCGCGGATGCAGATCGATGGGCTGACTCAGGGCAAGACCTACTGGGCGCGCCTCCGCGCGATCGGCAGTGCCGGTCCAGGCGCGTGGAGCGAGCCGGTTTCGGCGGTCGCAATCTGACCACGGCGGCGTTCCGAAAGGAAATCCGTAGAGCGCCCCGGCAGAAACGCCGGGGCGTTTTCTTTTTCAAGGAACGGTGGTTTCCCCACCACCGAAAACGTCCGCCCGAGCGCCGCTTGACGAGAGCGGCGTCGATTCTGGTCCGGAGGCGTAAATGTCAGAGCCCGATGATCTCTGATCTCTATGCCGCGGCCCGTCGGTGGACGTGTGGCCGACTCTTCGCCCAGGCTTCTAGAGTGAGGTCTTTGATCTGCCATTTGTCGTCGCTCCGAGACCGCGCGTGCTTCCATGCAAGTATCCCGGCATTAAAGTGCCGGGCTAGTCTCAACACCCTTGATCCTCCGCTGCGACGGACTTTTTCCACAGTCTCTGAGGCCCGAGGACCTCCGGGGAGGAGGGGACAAGTGGGGGAAGGGCGGGCGGGCGAGCTGACTATTTTCTTCTTCAGGCACATTCTTGAAGAAGAAAATAGTCAGAGGTGCTTCGCTCCGCTCAACATGACAGGGCTTTTTTCAAACTGAGCCACTACCATGAGCTTCCTCAACTCCGCGCTCTTCCCCGCGCTCCTCGCGCTCGCGGGGGTGCCGCTGCTCATTCATCTGCTGAACTTGAAGTTCCCGACTTATTTCCAGTTTTCGTCGGTGAAACATCTGCGCGATACCGTGGCGCAGCGGTCGAAGCTTTTTCGCTGGCGGCATCTCGTGCTGCTCGCGCTGCGCACGCTGTTCGTCCTCGCGCTGCTGTTCGCGTTCCTGCGTCCGGTGCTCCCGCGTTTCGGGTCGAATGCCGGCGCGAAATCCGGCCGCACGGTGCTGCTGCTGCTCGATCGTTCGCTGAGCATGGAGCATCTCGCGGGTGGCGTCGCGGCGCGGCAGCGGGCGGTCGTGGAAGCGGGGAAAATCCTGGGCACGCTCGGGCCGGATGACACGGTGAACATCGTGCTCGCCGGACAGACGCCGGTCGCGTGCTTCACCGAGTCGTCGAAGAATCACGCCGAGGCGCAGCGTTTTCTCGACACGCTGAAACCCGGCCTCGGTCGCGCGGACTTCAGCCTCGCCAACGCCGCGGCCGCGCGCCTGCTCGCGAAGGACGCGCCGCGCACGGAGCTTTATTACCTCTCGGATTTTCAGCGGAAAACGTGGGCCGCCGTCGATTTCACGCCGCTCCCCGCGAAGGCGCGCATCTTTTTCGTCGATGCCGCGCCCGAGCCGCGCGGGAATCACGCCCTGCTCGGCGCGGCGATCAATCAGGCGCAGGTGCTCGCGGGCGACACGGTGACGGTCGAGGTCGAAGTCGGAAACTTCGCCGCGCAGCCGCTCGAGGCGCCGATGAAAATCGTGATCGACCAGCGTGTGAGTTTTGAAAAAAGCGTGAGTGTTCCCGCGTGGTCGTCCGCGAAATTCACGCTGCCCGTGCCGCCCGGCGGGCCGGGGCTGCACCTGTGCGAAATCACGCTGCCGCCGGATGAACTGCCGCAGGACGACCGCGTCTGCCTCACGATTCCCGTGTTGGAAAAAGAGGGCGTGCTCATCGTCTCCGACGCGCCCGAGCCGGACAAGGACGCCGTCCTTTTCCTCCGCACCGCGTTGAATCCGTACGAAGATCTCGCGGGCTCGCTGCTCCCCGAGCAGGTGCGCGCCACCGATCTGACACCCGCAAAACTCGCGGCGGTGAAAAAGGTTTTCCTCACGCGCGCGGGCAAGCTCGACGATGACGCGATCAAGCGGCTCGCGGATTTCATCTTCCACGGCGGGGGCGTCGTTTGGTTTCTCGACGGCGAGGCGGACGCGGGAAATCTCGCCGCGCTCGAACGCGCGAGCCCCCTTCCCATCAAGCTCGCGGGGCGGCGCGCGGCGAAGAACGTGGGCACCGACGCGCAGCAAATCATCCGCGGCGATTTCAAATCGAAATTCCTGCGCCTCTTCGCCGGAGCGCGCCGGCAAAATCTCGCGCTGCTCGAATTCTACGACCTCAACAACGCGAGCGCGACGGGCGCGGGCCAGGTGCTCCTGACTTACGCCGACGGCACGCCCGCGATGGCGCAGCTCAATCACGGTCTCGGCACGCTGCTCCTCATGAATTTTTCCGCCGGTGAACTTTCCAGCAACCTCGCGCGGCAGCGGCTCTTCCCCGCGTGGATGCAGGAGATTGTGAAAAATCTTGCGACCGACGAACCCGTCGCGCCCGCGAGCATTGTCGGCGAAACCGTGACGGATGAAGTGTGGCGCAGCGAGCTGAAGGACGGCGCGCTGCGCAGGCCCGGCGGCGGCGCGGTCGCGTTCAAGGCAGAGACGCTCGGCGAGCGGGCCGCGCTCTCCTTCGTTCCCGACGAAACCGGCTTTTACACGATCCGCTCCAGCAAATTGCTCCACGCCTACGGCATCAATCCGCCGCCCGACGAAAGCGACCTCCGCCCCATCGACCGCGCGCTGCTGCCCGACACGCTCGGCGCGCGGGGGCAGCAGGGATTTTTTGTGGATGGCCGCGAGGATTTCGAGGACATCGTGCGCGGGCGTCCGGTGTTTCACTGGTTCCTCTGCGCCGCGCTCGCGCTACTGCTCGCGGAGTCGGCGTTTCAGCTTTTGGTGAGGAGAAAGGCGGCGTAGAGCGAACAGGCTTGCCGCTGCGTCCGCGCTGACCCATAACCGCCGCTCTTTCCACACGATGTCCATCCAGCAAACCCTCGCCAAGAGCGCCAGCATCAGCGGTTCCTCGCTTCACACGGGGGAAAAAGTGACGCTCACGGTGCGGCCCGCGCCGCCGGGGCACGGTCGAAAATTCAAGCGCAGCGATCTCACGGACGGGCCGACCATCGACGCCGACATCGCGCATGTGAAGACGGTCGAGCGTTCCACCACAATCGTGGATGGCGCGGTGAAAGTGCATACGGCGGAGCATGTGCTCTCGGCCCTCGCGGGGATGGGTGTGGATAATGCGCTCATCGAAATGACGGCGAGCGAGCCGCCGATCGGCGATGGCAGCGCGGCACCGTACGTGGAACTCATCAAGAAGGCGGGCATCGTCGAGCAGGGCGTGCCGCGGCGCGTGTTTGCGGTGACGGAGACGATTCATCTCGAAACGAAGAGCGGCTCGCTGATGACGATCGTGCCCGATGCGGCGTTCCGCATTTCCTGCACGCAGGTCGGGCCGGACGGGCGCTTCACGCAATTCCGCTCGCTGGAAATCACGCCTGAGACTTACGAGAAAGAGATCGCACCGGCGCGGACGTTCGTTTTCTACGAAGACGTAAAACCGCTGATGGACAAAGGGCTGATCCGCGGCGGCAGCCTCGAAAACGCGGTCGTGGTGCGAGGCGAATCGGTGCTGAGCAAGGAGCCGCTGCGCTTCAAGGACGAGTTCGTGCGGCACAAAATTTTGGACATCGTGGGCGACCTCGCGCTGTTCGATCGCGCGATCCGCGGGCATGTGATTGCGGTGAAACCCGGACACGGCCCGAACACGGATTTGTGCTCCGCGATTTCCAAACAACACGCGCGGGCGATGGCGCTCGTGCCGCCGAGCGTGACGCCGAAGGGCGGCGACGTGATGGACGTGAACGATGTGATGAAGCTGCTGCCGCATCGGTTCCCCTTCCTGATGGTCGATCGCATCGTGGCGATCGAGGGCGACACGAAATGCACGGGCGTGAAATCGGTGACGATGAACGAGCATTTTTTCCAGGGCCACTTTCCCGGCCATCCGATCATGCCGGGCGTGCTCCAGCTCGAGGCGATGGCGCAGGTCGGCAGCATTTTGCTGCTGCGCAAGCCGGGTTACGCGGGGAAAATCGGGTATTTTATGAGCGCGGACGAAGTAAAATTCCGCAAGCCGGTGGTGCCGGGCGACACGCTTTTCATCGAAGTGGAGATGACGCAAAACAAGCGGGCGCTCGCGAAGGTCCGGGGCCGCTGCATCGTGAACAATGAGGTCGTCTCCGAAGCGGAGATGCTCTTCGGAGTCGTGGACGCGTGAACGCGAAGATTCATCCCACGGCGGTGATCGCCCCCGGCGCGCGCCTCGGCGAGGGCTGCGAGATCGGGCCGTACTGCGTGATCGGCGCGGAGGTGGAACTCGGCGCGGGGTGCCGCCTCCAGCATCACGTCAGCCTCGCGGGGCCGTCGCGGTTTGGGAAAGAGAATGTGTTTTTTCCCTTCTCGACGCTCGGGCAGCGGACGCAGGATTTGAAATACGACGGCGAGCCGACGCATCTCGAAGTGGGCGACGGGAACACGTTTCGCGAGTTCGTGACGGTGCATCGCGGCACCACGGCGGAAACCTGCACGCGCCTCGGGAACCGCGGATATTTTCTCGCGTACGTCCACGTCGCGCACGATTGCACGGTCGGGGACGAGGTGATTTTTTCCAACAACGCGACGCTGGCCGGCCACGTCGAGGTCGGCGATTTCGCGGTGCTCGGCGGGCTCACGGCGATCCATCAATTCTGCCGCATCGGCGCGCACGCGATGACGGGCGGCTGCTCGAAGATCGTGCAGGACGTGCCGCCCTTCATGCTCGCCGACGGGAACCCCGCGAAGGTGCGCAGCTACAACAAAGTCGGCATGGAGCGGCGCGGTTTCAGCGAGCAGGCGATGCGCGCGGTGCGCGAGGCGTACCGGATCATTTACCGGCTCTCGCTGAATCTGCCGCAGGCCATCGAGCAGATGCGCGCGGACCTGCCGGAGCTGCCGGAGATCGAGCAGATTCTGGCGTTCGTGAGCCGTAGCCCGCGCGGGATCATCCGCTGAAAAATGGGCGCGCGCATGACCCTGCTGCCGGATGAACGACTGCTCGCCTTGCAGCCGGAACTGCTGGCGTCGCTGCGGATCGCGGCGCGCGAGGTGTGCGGCGAGGCGTTCGCGGATTTTTTCGACGCGCCGATGCGCAGTCTGCTGCTCGATGGATTCGAGCGGGCCGGAGCGGACGAGGGGACGGTTTGGCTGCTGGACGACGCGCGCGCGGCGCTGATTCCGCGCTTCAATTCCGGCCCGCACGCGGAGCGGTTCGTCGGCACGTTCCGGCAAAGCGTGCGCTCGGGAATGATCGGGATGGTCGCCGCGACGGAGCAGGCGATTTGCGAAAACGAAGTCTGCAACAACACGCAGCAGGATCGGGCGCTCGATGAGCAGTTGAAGCTCAAGACATGGTCGATGATCGCGGTGCCGTTTTATTTTTTGGGCGAATTGCGCGGCGTCATTTCGTGCGTGCAACTTCTGCCCGCGGATTCCGCCGCCGCGACGCCACCCGGATTTTCCGCCGCGCATCTCGGTGGCCTGCAATCCAGCGCCGGAGTGCTTTCGCGGCTCATCGAGTACCGCCTGCTCGCGCTTTGTCTCGGCCTCGACGGACTCGGATGACGCGCTGGATTTCTCCCGACGAGGCCGCCGCCGCGATCCAGCGCGGGCGGGGCAAAGGCGTGCGGATTGCGATCCTCGATTCGGGCGTCGAGGCGAGTCATCCCGCGCTCGGCGGGCTCGCGCTCGCGGACGATGTGGCGATCGTCGAGGACGGCCCGCGCTTGAAGACGGCGCCCGGCGACGGCGATTGCTTCGGCCACGGCACGGCCATCGCGGGCATCCTGCGCAGCGTCGCGCCGGAGGCGGACATCGGCAGCTTCCGCGTGCTCGGCGAATCGCTCGCGACGCGGACGGCGATCATCGTCGAAGGCGCGCGGCTGGCGATCGAGCGCGGTTATCACATCCTCAATTGCAGCTTCGGCTGCGGCTATCCCGAGCATGTGCTGCTGCACAAACGCTGGGTGGACGAGGCGTATCTCGGCGGCGTCCACATCGTCGCGGCCTGCAACAATCACGACTTCTCGCGCGCCGAGTGGCCGGGCTCTTTTTCCTCCGTGCTCACGGTGAACATGGCGCGCACGGCGAATGACACGGAGATTTTCCACAAGTCCGGCACACTCGTGGAATTCGCCGCGCGCGGCGTCGATGTCGAGGTGGCGTGGCGCGGCGGGGAGATGAAAAAGGTGACGGGCAGCAGCTTCGCCGCGCCGCGCGTGGTCGGGATGCTGGCGCGCCTGCTTTCCGAAAAACCGGATCTCGATCCGCTCCAGGCGAAGGCGCTCTTCCGCCGCCTCGCGCAACCGTGGAGCCCCGAAGTCCGCGCGCCGAACGAGCGGTGACGCGCGGCAGGGTATTCCGGGAGCGCGCGCGTCCCGCGTGCTGGTTTCGGCGTCCCGCCGAAACGAACTTCCCACACGCATCGCCACAGAATACCTTCACGAATTCAGGATCGGCACGCCATGGAAGTTCGTTGAAGCGGGACGCCTCAACCAGCACGCGAGACGCGCGCGCTCCCCGGAATACGTGGCCGCACGCCTACTCCCCGCTCATCGCCGGCTCGGCATTGCGCGAGAGCTTCACGCGGTCGGCGAGCCAGCGCAGCCAGGCGGGATGCAGGCGCAGCATGTTGCAGACTTCCGCGCGCTCGGCATCGTTGCATTCCCCACGCGCGAACCGCTCAAGCTTCACCGCGGCATCCGTTTGGGGCTCAGGCAATTGCCGGCCTGTTACGTGCGGACCGAAGCGGTCCAGGAAGTCGATCAGGATTTTGAAATCAGAATTCACTGTATTCGTTAAACGACGCCGCCCGCGTTTCTTTCAAAATTTCCCAAAAAAAGTGCGGGCGAGGATTTTCCGAAAAAAATCCGGGTTTTTTGAAACGGACGCCGCGGGCGTCATTTAACTACTGGGGAAGCACGGGAGGGCTTTTCTGGCAGTTGGGCGTTGAGAAGTGGCGCGGATGAGTGGTTCGGCGGTGGAAGCGAGGGAACGGTCCGAAGGTGGAAGCGGGGAAAGGTGGAGTGGCGGTTCTCAACGCCCCGCTGTCCGAGGGGGCGGCGGGCGGCGGCGTGCGTTTTGGGTTTGAACTTTGGGAGTTCCCGCGCACACTCCGCCGAGTGTCCTCCCGTGAAGAACATTTAGCCGAATTGCATTTGGTGGAGCGGTGTGTCGAAAAGGAAGAAGCGGCCATCGCGCTGCTTCAGTCCACGTATGGCGGGCGGATCACCGCTTTTTTAACGGGCGCAGGGGCGCGCGGCGAGGAGGCGCTGGAGACGGTGAAATGGCTGTGGGCGGACTGCCTCACTCCCACCAAACGGGGGACGGTGCGGCTGCTCCGCTATAATGGGGAATGCGCGCTCCAGACCTTCCTCAACAGGATGGCGCTCAACGCGCTGCTCACGCGCAAGCGAATGGACGGGCGGCGCTTGAAGAACTTCCCGCCCTCCGAATCCCCCGAGCCCGCGAACGCCTTCACCAACGAGCCTCCGCCCGAAACCCCGCTGCTGGAAATGATGCGCGACGCCATCCAGTTCGCGTTCGAGCATTGCAGTCCCGAGGACTTCGTCATCCTGAATCTCGAACACTACGACGAACTCGAACGCGAGGAACTCGCCCGCATGTTTGGGTGTAGCAAGGCGACCGTGAGCCGCCTGCTCGACAAGGCGCGCCTCACCGTGGCCGAGAGTACGATGAGTTTCCTGCGTCAGCGCGATCCGTGGCTGGAGCTTCAGTGGGAGGATTTTCTGGAACTCTGCCGCACGGCGACGCCGGCGTGTCTGGATGGCGGGG
>JAYVRQ010000104.1:0-7885 GCA_043776145.1 Chthoniobacteraceae bacterium | reverse complement strand
CAAAAAGAATGCGATGCCATAGCTAGGAAACTAAACAACCGACCGAGAAAAAGACATGCATACAAAACACCGAATGAGTGCTTCCATACTAACTAACCTATGTTGCACTTCAAAGTTGATACCAAAACACCTCCACTTCACCAACTCCTCGCCGCATGAACAACCTATTGGAACGTCACAGCTAAGCGGGCTTGCTAGGCGGATACGGTCCCGCCGCGAGCACTTGGCGGATTCCAGATGCAAAGCGCGCCGCCGCTTCTTTCCCTTCGTAAAGCTCTGCGGGCTTACGCGGGCGAGAACCCTTGCTTTTTGGTTTCGGAGACTTAGGCATTTATTCTAGTGATGACGTGACGCGGAAACCCAATTGCGGATTCTGGCAACCGCTCCGGCCCTGTCATCTGTTATGTTCATTATCGTTGCCACGGAAGATAGCTCATCCAAAGTTTCTGAGATCATATCCTCGTCTTCCTCATCCTCTCTGGAATAAACGAAAGCGATGCACCTGTCTTGGGGCAGCATCCCCGCATTCAATACTTGAAGGAATAGAAGTTCCGCTGCCCTTGCGGAGTTTTGCACGGCCCGTGGATGTGATGTTAATGGAACCATTTGAGCCAACAACTCGGGCGTGCCATTTCCAATATACAAGTTGAACCTTGGCTTGATAGTTTTGCCTCTTAAATCAAGAGGCACAGGCCAGTCAGTTTTCACTCGTTCATCCATCTGAACGTCTGCGTCGCGGATAAGGCCATCTCGAACCTCATCGGGACTTTTGTATTGCTCCTTTTCTTCGGGCGCGCCCACGAGGGTATTGAACAGATATTCGGTCACCTCGTTTACCTCTGACGGTGCAGTGTCATCCAGAAGCTCCCCGCCAGTTTCGAGAAGATAATTGCCAGCCCCGTAAGCAGCCAGTGCTGGCAAAAAATCCGGTGATTCATGCAGCACGGTTCCATTTTCGCGCGTCTGAATCTTGTCTCCTTTCAGTCGCGCAACCCAGTTCTCCACCCATTGTTTGTAATTTTGAACCGACTTGATTCTCCCTGTAATGCCTTGCGCCTTCCCGTTTATTGATCCGTCCGCTCTCTGGCCTAGGAACTTGGATGCAACCTTCCCATCTATCCACGTCAAAACGCCGATGTTTATCGGTTCGTTTCGGAACACATCGGGGACGTATTTTGCAACTAGATAACGGGCATTTCCCATTTTTACTTTGTTATTGGGAGACTACGCAGAAAGATGAATTGTTCGGAATTTGTCTCCATTAAGTGGCGAAGGATTTTACGACGGCCCAACAAAAAAGCCAATAGCGATTTCCTCTCCGCCGCGTCAATCAGCCCGAGAGATTCCGCGTTTTTGCACGCGTCAATGATCTGAAACTTTGGAAGCAGATTGATACGGTCCACCCAATATCCAAACCCCGATAAATCAGTCACTTGATCCAAAAGGCAATGCCGGTTTGTGCCGCTTTCTGCCGATTCTGTTAAAGTGAACGCATTGACGAATCGCTCCAACCTCTGCGCGCCTTCCAGCCCAAAGAGTGCGTGACTGTGATCGAAGACGTTCAGCCTTTTCGGGGAAACATTTGGATCGAATGAGAGATTTCCGTCGTGGCGGTCTGTGTTCGCGATCCAAAGATCAAATACGATGACACCGCAGCACAAGTCCGGCAGGATCGGAAACACGACATCCGGCAAAATCGCAGGAAGGTTTTCGCCTTCTTTTGTGTAGCTCAGGGAGGAAAATCAAAGGCTTTCCCGCTTTCCCGCGTTTTGCTTTTCGAGCATTGCAAATGGCGGTATCGGAAGCCCGATGAGCGTTCCCAAAGTCGCGGAAACATATTCATTTGCAGTGACCCACTGCCATCCTCCTCCAGCTTCTACCGGCTTGCCGTATGCGTTTACCTGAATCCTCCAAAGTTTCGTAACCCCACGCCCGAAGACCTGATTTTGGATTTTCGCTAGGGGGTAAACCTTCGACATGGCGGCCAGAATGGCCGCCGATAATCCTTCGTTCAACCCCAAACTCTATGCGCGAAGTAAGTAAATGCCCTTTTCGCCGAAGGCGAGCTGCCGCCTGAACTCCCAGCGCGCCTCGATGACGAGCTGCGAAAAAATCCGCACTACGTCCTTTGCCGCGATCTCGGCCAGCTCAGCCCGCTCGGTGCCTTCAGCATCGCCAGCCGCGCCTACGAGACGTTCTGCATGGCCGGCGCTGCTGCCGGACAGCATCTCGGCGAGATCAAACCAAGATCACTCTCTTCGCGCACCGACTGGCGAGATCGCTTTGCTGGGGGCTGACTAACGGACGGTCGCGGCGAAAAAATAATCCACCAAAGCCGAGCCGCATTTCTGCTCATTGGATATTTTGCCCTGATAAGATGGATCCAATGTGGCAATGAATCTCGCGACCCCATGACGGAAACACTCACGCATTTCGCGGACGAACTGACCGACTTTGTCGGACGGGAGGGAGAGGCGGTGCGGCGCTGTTTTCACACGCAGTGGAATCTGCCGGTGGCTGAGCGGGTGAAGGCGGGGCGCTGTGTCGATGGACTGGCGTTCGCCGGGGTGAAGGACGAGCGGTTTCTCCATTTTCGCTGCGCGGAAAATACGTCCGATTTGCGCGAGGGCGATCTCGTGCGGCTCAGCCGGAGTGAGCCCACGCTGCCGTTGCTCACGGGCAGTCTGCATCGCGTGGAGGATGCGGAGTTGTGGCTGGAGCCGGAGGTGGCGGGGCGGGGCGTCGCGCCGGAATTGCCGGGCGGCCGATGGGTGCTGGATCGCTCGTATCTCGATCTCGAATCGTTCTACCGTGCGGCGTTGAAAGACCTCGGCGAGACGGCGCGCGGGCGCGAAAGGATTCTGCCGCTGCTGTGCGGGGAGATTGCTCCGAAGGTGGATCTGGAGCGGTTTGGCGAGGCGGCGGAGCAGGCGGAAAAGGAAGGGGTGAACGAGTCGCAAAGCGAAGCCATCGCGCAGGCGGTGGCGACGGATTTGTGTCATCTCATTCAAGGTCCGCCAGGGACGGGGAAGACGTTCGTGCTCGCACATTTGGTCAAACAACGCGTCGAGCGCGGGGAGCGCATCCTCATCACGGCGGCGACGCATCGGGCGATTCACAATGCGCTGAACATGATCCGCCGCATCGCGCCGGAGATCACCGACATCGTGAAAATCGGCCAGGCGATTCACGATCCCGATCTTCAGGTGCCGCAATACGAAGCGTTCTCCGCGTCGCCGCTCACGCGCTGCGAAGGCGGTTACGTGGTGGGCGCGACGCCTTTCGCCGTGCGCAGCAGCCGGCTGCGCGGGGTCGATTTCGACGCGGTGATTATCGACGAAGCGAGCCAGGTCACGCTGCCGCTCGCCATCATGGCGATGCTGGCGGCGGATACCTACGTTCTCGTCGGCGATCATCGGCAGCTTCCGCCGGTCGTGCAAAGTCTGTCGCGCCGCGAGGCGCATCTCGCCTCGGTCTTCGGTCGGCTGAGCGGGCGCGGATGTGAGACGATGCTCGATGTCACTTACCGGATGAATGCGGAGCTGGTGCAGTGGCCGGGCGAATCTTTCTACAGCGGCAGGCTGCGTCCGGCGGCGGCGAACGCGGGCCGGCGACTGGCTCTGCCACAGGCTTCGCAGGATTTCGGCGAAGTGCTCGATCCCGCGCAGCCGCTCGTTTTTGTCGAACTGGAGCACTGCACGGCGGAGCGATACTCGAACGAGGAGGCCGTGCTCGTTGCTGATCTTTTGGTGGCGCTGCGGCGCACGGAATTTTCGCTGGCAGAGGTCGCCGTGGTCGTACCGTTTCGCCGCCAGGCGCGGCGCATCCGCTGGTGTCTGAATGCCCGTCCGGCGCTCTCAAAGCAGGACATCGCGGCGTGTGTGATCGACACCGTGGAGCGGATGCAGGGCCAGGAGCGCGAGATGGTGATCGTCTCGATGACCGCCTCCGAACCGGCCTACGTGCAGGGTTTGCTCGATTTCATTTTGCAACCGCAACGGCTGAACGTGGCGGTGACGCGCGCCCGCTCGAAGGTGATCGTGCTCGCGAGCGAGCAGCTCGCACTCGCCGAACCGATGGACCCGGACGCGCGCGAGTTGGTCGATCTTTGGAAATCTTTGCGCGCGGCGAGCCACGTCATTCGGATGTAAAATTCACCCGCAAAACATGGCCCGTCTTTTTCCCAACAAACCTGCGGGCAGCGTCAGCCCGGAAACGGCGAAGGTGCTGCACGCGCTACGCCGGGTGCCCGGCGATGATCTGCTGGTCTGGATCGCGCTGCCGCTGGATGCCGCGTGGCGACCGGCGCTGATGACGATCCATCGCCGCGCCATCTGCCACCTCCTCGCGACTTCGGCGCTGACTGAGGCGCAAGTCACAGCTGTGCTGCACGGCGATCTTTTTGCCGGGCCAGAAAAGATCGTCGCTCCAGCGGAAGTGGAATTCACGACGCGCGCGCAGCTTCTCCACTTCCGCGAAAACGCACTCGACGCGGAGCAGCAGGCGAGATGGCCGATCGTGTCGGTCGTGGCTTTCCCAAATGTGTCGCAAGCCCGGCTCGACGAACTCGCCCGCCAAGGCGCGATCAACGATTGCGAGCTTTGGGGCCGCGAGACGATTCGCACCGAAGCCCTGCTCCGCCGCCTCGATTCCGCGGCGGAGAATCGTCCGCCTTTGCCCGAGGCCGTGCTCGACGCGCTGCGCGAAAAATTCACGCCCGAGATCGGCATCCCGGAATCGTTCGTGGCGCATGTGCCGGAAAAATCCGCGCGCAGACTCGGCCCGAAGCTGACCGGCTTCCTGCTCGATCTGGACCAGGAATTTCTCGCGAAAGAAGACCTCGCGCTTTCGTCCGAAGCGGACGCCACGTTGCGCGAAATGCGTGTGCGTCTCGTGACCGGCGTGGCGGGCAGCGGCAAGTCGCTCATCCTGCTCTACCGCGCCATGCTTCAGGCAAAGCTGCATCCCGGCGCGCCGATCCTGATCCTCACGCACAACCGCCCGCTGAACGGTGATCTGCGCGAACGGTTCCGTCGCCTGTGTCCAAACCCAGGCGCGCGCTGGTCCACATTTTACCAATGGTGCCGCGACTTCGCGGGCGTGCAGTGGGAGATCATCAAACCGTGGGAGCGCGAAACGCTGCTGCGCGAACTCGCGGCCACCGATCCCGCGCTGGCCCGGCTGCCGCTGGATTTTCTGACCGAGGAAATCGACTGGATGCGCGACCAAGGCATCTCAGCACGCGAAGAGTATTTGGAAATCGCGCGGCTGGGACGGAAAAGGCCGCTGCTGGAAGATCACCGGCACGCGATTTTTTCACTGCTCGAAAAATATCGCGCCGAACTCGATCGCCGCCGGCTCGAAGATTGGGCCGGTGCCGCCGCCGCGGTGTGGCAGCGCGTGCAGTGCGGAGAGATTGCGCCGCCGGTCTATGATTTCGTGTTCATCGACGAGGCTCAGTTCTTCGCCCCGATCTGGCTCCAGATCATCAAACGCTGCGTGCGCCCGGAGACCGGCCAGCTTTTCCTCGTCGCCGATCCGACGCAGGGCTTCCTCAAGCGCCGCCAGTCGTGGGCCGCGAGCGGACTCGACGTGCGTGGCCAGTCCGCGCGGCTGCAACGCTGCTACCGCAACACGCGCGCGATCCTTGAATTCGCCACCGCTTTTTACCAAAGCCGTGTGCCGCACGATGATGAGGAAATCAATCTGCCCGACCCGGCGGATTTCGCGCGACTAACGCGCGGAGAGGCTCCGCAATTTCTCCCCGTGGACAGCCCGCAAGGCGAGCGCGCCCGCGTCGCCAACGAGATCACCGCCGCTGTGCGAGCGGGCGCGAACCCCGGGCACTTTCTCGTTTTGCATTGCGACTCCGCGCTCGTCACACCCTTCATCCAGACAATGGATCGCATCTTCGGCCAGCCCATCGCGCGTGATCTCAAAAACCTCACCGATGCCACCAGCGGCGTCCGCGTCAGTTCGCTAAACGCCGCGACCGGTCTCGAAAGTCCGGTCGTTTTTCTGTGCGGAGTCGATGGCCTTTTAGAAAAAGAAAACGCCCTCAGCCTGGCCAGCGATGAGCGCAGCGAACTCATCCGCGACAACACCCGCCGCCTCTACATGGGCATGACTCGCGCGAGTCGAAAACTGATCGTGACCTACCTGCGCCCGGCGACGCGGCGGTGTCTGGAAGGTGGCGATGCCAGCGACCGCCAGGCGATGTCAGACGCGGGTTAGTCGCACCGCGACTCCGCCGTTTTCCACCGCAGTGGTGGCGATGCGGACGGGGAGAAATTGCTGGATGACCTCGATGTTCGTCTGCGCGTGGCGGGAGATGCCGACGGCACGGAATTCGCCGCCGCCGGCCAGGGCCAGCGGGATGAGTAACTGATCGGCGAGGTATTCGCCGACCGGCGCGGTGGTCGATAAATAGTGGCGGGCTTGATCGACGACGGCATCGGCGACTTGCTCCGCGCGCACCCCGCGCTCGCCGAAGCCGGTGAAAGTTTCGATGATGTGTTCGGATACGACTTCGGCGGTGAGGACGAAGCCGGGGCCGCACGCGGCGGGATGCTCGATGATTTCAAAACACGAACGCGGCCAGCCCATCCGCTTGGCGACTTGCTGAAATGCGCGTTCGGCAATGCTCGCGGGCAAAGCGGCGAGATGCGCGATGACGCGCCGCCCGGCATCCGCCCCGCGCTCGAACAACTCCACCGGCTGCAGCTTCACCGATGGCGTGATGGCGATTTCCATTTTTCCACCACCGGCAGGATAGAAGCCGGGGCTTAGCAGCGTTGCCTCGACGGTCGGGCCGAAGCGGGCGAGTTGCGGCAGGAAAGTGCGCGCGAGGAAATCGAAGGGCGGCGCGAAAGGGTTATGCGTGCCGCCTTCCAAAGTCAGGCGGGACGGTCCATCGGCGAGGATGAGCGCGGGCAGGATCGTTTGCAGCACGAGGGTCGTGCTGCCAGCAGTGCCGATGGCGAAGCGATATTCACCGGCGCGAATCTTCTCAGGGCGAAAGACCAATTCGCACGAGCCGATCTCCGCGCCATCGGACACCGCGTCGCCGACCTGCGTCGCGGCTTGCACGGCGGTGAGATGCTGGCGCAGCAGGCCGGGCTTCTTGCGGCCCGCGCGGATGTTGACGATGCGGAACGGTTTCCCGGTGACGAGCGAGAGCGCCAATGAAGTGCGGAGGATTTGTCCTCCGCCTTCACCGATTGAGCCGTCGATGGTGATGAATGCAGGCGATGCTGATTTAGACTTCACGCGAGGTGATAAAATGAACTGTTCTCCCAACGAAACACATCTTCCCAGACGGCAATCTGTTCGATGGCTTTTTCGGTCAGCAATTCCGGCGGGCTTTGAAAGAATTGCGAGAAGTCTCGAATCGCCAGTGCAGTATGACCGAGCGCTACGTCAACGGAGGTATTGAAAGCGCGGATTGTCTCGGGCCGAGTGACACGCATTGCGTCCAGATCCGCGATTGCGAATGGCGAGCAATGCGTGTGATTCGAGAGATATTTGAACATACCTCGATGGTAGTTCGCGCTGATTCCTGCGGTGCCGCAAAGCGCATCGTTGGCAAGGAGCCGGGACGATTGTCCACTCAAAATTTTCTTCTGTTGCTTCGTCGGAAGTCTTGCGAACTCGGGGCTATTCTGGAGCGCGAATTTAGCAGCTTTGTATTGTGCGCTGGCTTCAGGCAGCTTTTTGGATTTGGGGATACACGCATTCGCCATTGCGACACGTTCCGAGACTTCATGGAACTCCCATATGAGCTTCCTTAGAGCATGTTCTATTGAAACTGTCGCCGACGGAGCAAGACGAAGGAAGTGAGTGCAAGGTGCGGCGGTGAAGGAATCTAGCGCTTGTGCGGTGGCGC
>JAYVRQ010000103.1:0-2413 GCA_043776145.1 Chthoniobacteraceae bacterium | reverse complement strand
CGCGCAACGACGATCAGGCGATTGCACGAGCGCGGGATTTCATCGCAAAACATCCGGCCTCGGCGGTGCTCGACGAAGTCCGCATGAAGCTCGGCGAGATCCAGTTCCGCCGCGAAGACTACCTGAAGGCGCAAGAACAGTTCGAGACGCTCGCCCGCGAGAAGCCCGAAGGCACCCATGCCACTGCTGCGCTTTTCCTCGCAGGGCAGTGCTCAATGAAGCTGCTCAATACGGAATCACTCAACCAGGCGCTCGAACTCTTCGGCGCAGTCGCCGCAAAGCGCGGTCCGATGGAGACGTATGCGCGGCTGCAGCAGGCGGTCGTGAAGACAAAGCTCGGCGCACCGGACGATGCGGTGAAAATCTACGACAGCATCCTTACGGCGCAGCCGCCTGCCGAATTGGAACTGCGCCTCGCCGCGCTCACCGGCAAGGCGGACAACCTCGTGGCGATGGGCAAGACTGATGCAAAGAATTTCACAGCGGCCATCGCGGCATATGATCAGGTCGTCGCCACCGAGGGCGCGTCGCCCACTTGGAAAAATCAGGCCGCATACAAAAAGGCGAAGTCGCTCGAACAACAGGACCGGCGCGACGACGCGCTCGTGATTCTCTACGACATCCTGAAGGCCAATGCCACCGGCCCGCGCGAGACGTTCTGGTTTGCCAAGGCTGGCTTCGACGCCGCCGCGCTCGTCGAGTCGCGCCAGCAGTGGAAGAGCGCCGTCGGCATCTACGAAAAAATGGCCGCCATCCCCGGCCCGCACGCCGAGCAAGCGCGGCAGCGGATTCGCAAGCTGCGGCTGGAGCATTTTCTTTGGGACTGAAGTCACGCCATGTCACGCCCAACTACCATTGTCGTGCTCGTGCAGATGTTGGTCTTGATTCTCGGGTTCTTTGGGCTGGGCATCGTACTCAAAGGATTCGGCTATCCAAACAGAGACGTGTTCGTCTGGAATCCGATCGCGGTTTTTCTCCGCGAACACGGTGGCTGGTTCTTCCTGCTGTCTGTGCTGTGGGTCTCGTACGCGACCTTCGCCCACCGCAAAGACTGTGGCTGGCTCTCTTACCGAATCGCGCTCATTGTCGGGGTCAGCATCGCCCTCTGCCTGCTGGCGGCCTTTCTCTACGCTGCGGCGAATCCCTGCACGATGATCTTCCACTTGATCTGATTCGCTCCCGCCGAGCCAGATAGACTCATAGGCATTCGACACTCGAATTGCGCTGGTACAATTTTATGTTTCCCCACACGGCACTTGCCAAAAATGCGTTTGGTTTTGCTGAGGTGGCAGCTATGGTTTTCGCATGAGTATGACAGCCGAACAAATCACCAGCGAGGCGATGCAGCTCCCCGTTTCCTCACGCGTGGAACTCGCCGAGAAGCTGATTGGGAGCCTGGATTTTTCCGGGGATGATGAAGTGCGGCGGGTCTGGGCTGCGGAAGCGATCCGGCGGCGCGACGAGGTGCGTTCGGGAAAAGTGAAGACGATTCCGGGCGAGCAGGTGATGGCGGAGGTTCGCCGGATGCTCGGGCAGTGAGGCACGAGTTTCACCCGGAGGCGCGGTTCGAGTTCCGCGAGTCGGCTGCGTTTTACGAGGGATGCAGGTCGGGGCTTGGCGTTGCATTTGCAGATGAGATCGAGTCGGTCATCGAGCGGATTCTTGAGGCTCCCGACCGCTGGCCTTTTCTTGAACAGGATGTTCGCCGGTGCCTCGCACACCGGTTTCCGTTCGGAGTTCTCTACACGATCGAACAAGATTACGTGCTCATCATCGCGGTGATGCACTGCAGTCGGAGGCCGGGCTACTGGCGGCATCGTGTCGCACGAAACGACTGACACCACGCGCACCGCTGCGAACGGAATTTTCTGTTTCCCGCGCGCCATTTTCCACGTATCTCCGCCACTCCCTTCGGCACAAGACGCATCACTGACTCCACACTGAACACCATCCACACCATGCCGAAACTTTTCATCCCTGGTCCCGTCGAAGTCTCCGAGAAAACATTCCGCGCGATGTGTCGGCCGATGATCGGGCACCGCAGCGGCGACTTCAAAAAGCTCTATGGCGGGATCCAGCCGAAGCTGAAGGAACTCTTCGGGACGGTGCAGCCGGTGTTTCTTTCCACGTCGAGCGCGTGGGGCGTGATGGAGGGATCGGTGCGCAATCTCGTCGGCACGGGCAAGGTGCTGAACTGCATGTGCGGGGCATTTTCCGACAAGTGGCTCGATGTGTCGAAAAAGTGCGGCAAGGAGGCGGTCGCGTTGCAGGTGGAATGGGGGCAGCCGATTCGCGGGGAGCAGATCCGCGCGGTGCTGAGCGCGGGCGGGTTCGATGCGGTGACGCTGATTCACAATGAGACCTCGACGGGCGTGATGAGCGACATCGCGGAGATCAGCGCGGTGATGAAGGA
>JAYVRQ010000102.1:0-2416 GCA_043776145.1 Chthoniobacteraceae bacterium | reverse complement strand
CATTCGCACAAAGCCAATTGACGAGGTCAACGACTGGATGGATGCCTGTTCACCGGCGGCCTCGTGGCCGCCAAGGGGGGCGGGTGTTTATCAGGTGCGGTGAAGTTGGCAAGAGGGTGTTTCTCGGCATTTCGCGGGATGCGGAATTCGGGACCGCTTATGACCGGCAGGGCCGCGGGATGTTCGATGAAAATTTTGTCTCAATCTCCGCCTTTGAATGTCCAACGCTCAACTTCCAACGCCGGATGTCAGCGCGCGATGAGCTGGAAGGTGTCGCCCATGAGGCGCTTTCCGCGCGGGCTGTTTTGGATCCATGCGAGGCCGAAGTCCACGCGGCTCCCGGTGTCCACCTGCTTCAGCAGCTTCTCGATCGCCTTCACGCCATCGATCTCGAAACGCCCGACCGACTTCACGAGCATCCCCGGTTGGATTCCCGCCGTTGCCGCGGGAGATTTCGCCTCTACGTCGGCGATCACTGCGCCGCTGCCTTCGCGGAAGCCGGTGCTCGCCGCGAGCTTTTCATCCACGTCCTGAAGCGTGAGGCCGAAGTATTTTCGCGCGAGCCTCAGCTTCTCCGGGACTTTCTCGCCGCGCTCGATTTTGCGGAATTCCTCCACCTTCTCGTGCACCACGCTGCCGGGGATGGCGAACCCGATGCCCTGCGTGGGCACGCCCTGCGGGGTAAAGGACATTTTCACCGACGAAATGCCGACCAGCTTTCCAGCGATGTCCACGACCGGGCCGCCGCTGTTGCCGGGATTGATGGCCGCATCCGTCTGCACGAGGTTCTGATATTCGATATCGCCGACGGTCACGCTCCGGCCTTTCGCGCTCAGGATGCCGCGCGCGACGGACGAACCGTAGCCGAGCGGATTGCCGAGCACGAGGCACGTCTGACCGAGCAGATTTTTGGAAAGATCGTTCAGCGCGATGAAGGGGAACTTCTCCGGCGCATCCACTTTGATCATCGCGAGATCGCGATCGGGATCGCCGGCAATGTAGCGCGCCACGTAGGTTTTTCCCGAAGGCGTGGTCACCGAGATTTTCATCTCCGCCGCGCGCTCCACCACATGCGCGTTCGTGATGATCGTCCCCTTTTCATCAATGAAGAAACCCGAGCCGAGGCTCTGCACCTTCTGCTTGATCATCCGCGGCGGTCGCATCGCGCCGCCGAAAAATTCGTTGTAAAATGCATCCATCGGATCGCGCACCGTGCGCTTCACGATGGATTCCGTGTTGATGTTCACCACCGCCGGCATCGCCTTGGCCACCGCCTTTACCGAGGCCTCCTGCGCTGGGTCCGCGTCGTTTTTCTCGATCTCGGCGAGGAGCGGCAGCGTAGAGGAGAGCGCGAGGAGGAGTGTAAAAATGCGGGCCAGTGTTTGTTTCATGGGCGGTGCGGGTGGGTAGGACAATGGACGCGCGCTGTCGCTCAAATTTAGTTCACCGAAAACTGGCACGCCGATGTAATAGTGTATCCCGAAACTCGTTTTCAGCCGTGAGACTTTTTTCAACGCAGAGGCGCAGAGGGGGAGTGAAAGTCTCGCAGAGGGATTTCCATTTTCCTCTGCGTGCCTCTCCATCTGTCCTCTCCGCCTCTGCGATAAATCCTGACTGACCAATCTCCGAATCCACCGCTATCACTTCACCATGAGCACTGCACCCGCCACCATCACCACCGCCGACTTCGCCGCCATCCTCGCAAAGGGCGCGGCCTGCGTGCTCGATGTCCGCACGCCCGCCGAATTCGCCGAATGCCACGTCGCCGGCGCGAAGCTCGCGCCGCTCGACGCCCTCGACCCGCGGAAAGCCGCCGACGCCCTAAAGCCCGCCGACGGCACGCCCATCTACCTCCTTTGCAAAAGCGGCGGACGCGCCACCAAGGCCGCCGAGCAGTTCATCGCCGCGGGCATCGCGAACGTCTGCGTGGTCACCGGCGGCACCGATGCGTGCGTCGCCGCCGGCGTCCCCGTCGAGCGCGGCGCGAAGTCCGTCATCCCGCTCGACGGCCAGGTGCGCATCGCCATCGGCGTGATGATCCTCCTCTTCACGCTGCTCGCGCGCACCGTCCACGACGCGTTCGGCTACCTCATCCCCGCGATGGCCGTGGCCCTCATCGTCTCCGGCCTCACCGGCTTCTGCGGCATGGCCATTCTCCTCGGCAAAGCCCCGTGGAATCAGAACAAGGACACGGCCTCGTGCCGGGTCTGCTGAGCGGCGGTCAGAACGGGGGTTCGGCGTCGGGGGATGAGAGAGTCGTTTATAGTTCCCCTTATTTCCACCCCAGCACATCGAAAAACATCTCGGGCATCTCACGGTCCCAATCCACGGACTTCGCATCCAGCGAGTCGAGGATTTCCTGTACCGCCTTCCGGCTCGGCTTCGTAAAAATATCGCGAAACTGATCGGCGAACTC
>JAYVRQ010000101.1:0-2417 GCA_043776145.1 Chthoniobacteraceae bacterium | reverse complement strand
CCGCGTGCCGCAGCCACGCGCCATCCTGCAGCATCCCGACCCACGACGCGCTGAGGAAGCGCATCTTCGACGCGAGCTGCCCGGCCTGCTTGCAGCGGTAGTCGAACTCGCGCGCCATCTCGCGATTGAAAAACACCACCGCCTCGCCCACCGCCATCCCGTTTTTCGTCCCGCCAAAACACAGCGCATCCACGCCCGCCTGCCAGGTCAGTTCCTTCGGCGCGCAGCCGAGCGACGCCACCGCGTTCGCAAAGCGCGCACCATCCATGTGCAGCTTCAAATCGAACGCCTTCGTCTTCGCCCAAATCGCCTTCAATTCATCCGGCGTATAAACCGTCCCGACCTCCGTCGCATTCGTCACGCTCACCGCGCGCGGTTTTGGAAAGTGAACGTCGGTGCGTTTCTTCACCGTTTGCTCGATCGACGCGGGCGCGATTTTTCCCCGCTCGCCCGGCAGCATCAGCAGCTTCGTTCCATTCGAGAAAAACTCCGGCGCGCCGCATTCGTCCGTCTCCACATGCGCGAGTTCGTGGCAGAGGATCGAGTGGTAGCTCTGGCAGCACGACGCGAGCGAAAGCGAGTTCGCCGCCGTGCCGTTGAAGACGAAGAACACTTCGCAATCCGTCTCGAAAACCTCGCGCAGCAAATCCGCCGCGCGCGCCGTCCACGGATCGTCGCCGTACGAGCGCGCGTGTCCGGCGTTCGCCTCGGCCATCGCCGTCCACGCTTCGGGACAGATGCCGGAATAGTTGTCGCTGGCAAAGTGGCGGCGGTTTTCGAGAGTGGGAGAATCGGCGAGCGTGCGCATGGGCGAGCGGGATGAGACACGACTCCGGCACGGCGGGCAATTGCGCAGTGGAGAAACGCGCGCCCTTCAAGAAACCCCGCCGCGCGCACGGAACCGGCTAATTTCCCGAATGAAAAACCGCGCCCTCTTGATGACTTCCCCAGCTAATTTCGATTCCGCGAACTCCACCGTGAACGCCAGCGACGCGGGGACGATCCTCGTCGTCGAGGACGAAATTCCCGTGCGCGATTTCGTGGCGCAGGTGCTCCGCGGCAGCGGCTACGCAGTGCTCACCGCCGCATCCGGCAGCGAGGCGCTCGCCGTTTGGGGCGAGGAAGGCGGGCGCATCGACCTGCTGCTCACCGACATCGTTTTGCCCGACGGCTTCTCCGGCGCGGACCTCGCGCGCCGCCTGCGCCGGGAGGATGCCGCGCTGAAAATCATCTACGCGAGCGGCTACAGCATGGATTTCATCGGGCGGAAAGTCGTGCTGATGCCCGGCCTCAACTTCCTGCAAAAGCCCTACACACCCGAGGAACTCCTCCGCACCGTCCGCGAAAATCTCCACCGCGAATCCGCCGTCTCCCTTCAGCCTTTCGCCGCAAACCCCTGCGCCTCCATGAACTCAAGCGTCAGCGCCGTGTAGGCCGCCGCGCCCAGGCCATTCGGCTCGTATTCGATGATCGGCTTCCCGTGGCTGGGCGCTTCGCCGAGGCGCACGCTGCGCGGGATCACCGTCTTGAAAATCAAATCTCCGAAATGCGTCTGCACTTCGTTGATGACCTGCTGCGCGAGATTGTTCCGCATGAACATCGTCATCAGGATGCCGCTGATCTTCAGGTCCGGGTTCGCGCCGCTGTTGCGGATTTGCTCCACGACGTGGACGATTTTCGAGAGACCTTCGAGCGCGAAGTATTCGCACTGGAGCGGGACGAGCAGTTCGTCCGCGGCGGCGAGCGCATTCGTCATCAGGATGCCAAGCGAAGGCGGGCAGTCGAGCAGGATGAAATCGAATGTCGCATCCTCGCGCAACGGCTGGAGCGCCGCGCGCAGCCGCGTGAGATGATCGTCCCGCCGCGCCACCTCGATCTCCGCGCCCGCGAGGTCGAGGTCGCCGGGGATCATCCACAGATGCTCCCAGCGCGTCGGCACCACCATCTGCGCCACCGAGCCATCGCCCAGCAGCGGCCCGTAAATGCTGTGGCCCGGGATGGGTTCGAGGCCGAGCGCACTCGTCGCATTCGCCTGCGGATCGAGATCGAGCAGGAGCACGCGGGCGCCGCGGGCGGCGAGACACGCGGCGAGATTGACCGCCGTCGTCGTCTTGCCCACCCCGCCTTTCTGATTCGCGATGGCGATGATTTTCATGGGGCGCGCAGTGTAGGCGCGCGCGGCCTCTTGGGAAGCGCGGAGATGGGCGAATGTCGGTGCCTCGTTCCAGAGTGGAACGAGGGTCACCCCCTACGCCTTCGCCAGAAACTCCACGACATTGCTGAACACCCCCACCGGCGCGTCATCCAGGATGTAGCGCGCCTTATAGCGCCAGGTCTTCGCCGTCGCGGGCAGCGGCTCGGTGTCGAAATAATCCGGCTTCATATCCACCGCCAGCTTTGCGAACGCGCCCTCCCCG
>JAYVRQ010000100.1:0-2436 GCA_043776145.1 Chthoniobacteraceae bacterium | reverse complement strand
GTGGAAGTCACCGGGGACGTGGCAAAGGTGAACGAACTGACCGTGACATCCAGCAGCCCCGCCTTTGAGGCCAAAGTAACCCCGATTGAAGCCGGAAGGCATTACTGCGTGCAAGTGACGGCAAAGGACGCCAGCGCGCCCGTGACGGCGATCTTCACGATTCAGGCGGACTATCCGAAGGAGCTGCCGGGGCGGATTTTTGCCTTTGGAAAAATTCCCTGACAGGCGGACGGCAAGCCGTGCTCAGGATGCGGCAGATGGGTGAAGCGTGGAGCGCGTGCTTGCTACCGGCGCGAGGGAACCGATAGCTTTGCTTTTTACCGTGATGAATATCCGCAGCCTCGCCCTAGCCCTCTTCGCGCTGTGCATCAGCGCGTTCGGGGCTCCGAAGCTGCCATTCATGGGCTCGCAGCCGGAGGGCAAATTCGGCGACATGCCGATCGATATTTCAGCGGAAAGTCTCGACGCCTCAGGCACGCTCACCACGGCGACGGGCAACGTGCAGATCATCTACGGAGCCACGACGCTTTTCGCCGACGAGGCGCAATACAATCCCAGCACGCGCGACGTGATCGCGACAGGAAATGTCCGCATCTACCGCGATGGCCAGCTCGTGACTGCCGAACGGGCCGTCTATAATCTGGAGACGAAGGACATCATGAGCGCCGCGGTGAGTGGCGACAATTTCCCCTACCTCTTCTCGGGAAATTCATTCCAAAACACGTCCGGCACTAATGGCTACATGGTGAAAGGCGGCCTCTTCACCACGAGCGATTCGCTGCAGCCGGACTGGTCTCTGCGCGCCCGCCGCATCCGCATGGTTCCGAACGAGAGCGTCACCCTTTACGATGTGGACATCTATGTCGGCGAGACGCGCATTATGCGCCTGCCTTACCTCTATCAATCGCTGAACCGCGAGAATTCCTTCAGCATCACCCCCGGCTATCGCTCAGTATGGGGCGGCTATCTGCTCACGACTTACACCTTCCCGCTCACCGATAAAATCGGTGCCACACTGCGGCTGGACTATCTCACCAAACGCGGCGCAGCCGTGGGCCTCAATACGCATTGGGCACCGAAGGAAAACGGCGGAAAAAACTGGGGCCGGTTCACCGCATACGGGCTCCACGACGCGAACCCGGACGTAAACAAAACCGCACTCACCCGCGAAGCAATCTCAGCCGGTCGCTACCGCGTCTCGATGCAGGCCCGGCAGTATCTTACCGAAGACATCTACGCGTCGGTGAACATCAACAAGCTCAGTGATACGCGCTTCCTGCAGGATTTTTACGAGCCGGAATTCCTCCAAAATCCGCACCCGGACAACGCCGTTAGCATCACAAAATTCGCCGACGACTACACCGTGACGCTGCTCGCGAGGAAGCAGTTGAATGAATTTTTCGACGGCACGGAGCGCCTGCCAGAGCTTGCGCTGGACATGACGCGGCAGCCCGTGCTCCACAGCAAGGTCTTCTACGAAGGACAGACTTCCGTCGGTGCCTACCGCCGGAATTTCGCCAAAGGCTCGGCATTTCCAGACCTCAGCTACACGCGCGTGGATTCGTTCCACCAGTTCCTTTTTCCGCACACCTACCTCGGCTGGCTCAGCGTGGTCCCGCGTGTCGGCGTGCGTGGCACTTGGTATTCGGAATCTGGAAACACGCAGCAGGTCGCACCAGTCACGCCATTTGAGCTCAGCCCCGCCACAGCGAAAAATGCCGACGGCACGATCAATAAGCTGCTGAAAACCGGCTCCGTCTTCCGCCCGGTTTTCAATGCAGGAGTCGAGACTTCCTTCAAGGCATCGCGAGCCTACGAAAGCGTGCAGAGCCGTGCCTGGGGACTCGACGGCATGAGGCACATCGTCCAGCCGTATATCAATCTCAGCTACGTCGCGACCGATAACGACGGGAAGCAGCTCTTGCAGATCGACCGCCTCCAGCGCTCCTCGCAGTTGCCCGGCATTGATTTCCCGACCTTCAACAGCACCGACGCCATCAGCAACTGGAACATCGCCCGCATCGGCGCTCGCAACCGCCTCCAGACCCGTCGCGACGACTCCACTTTCAACTGGCTGGAAATGGACAGCTTCCTCGACTTCCGATTTCAAAGTCCGAACTACGGCTCCCTCGACCCGGACCCCGGCAAGTATTCAAATTTCGTCAATCGCCTGCGCTGGAACCCCGTCCCTTGGGCCACGCTTTCCCTGGACTCACAGGTCCCGCTGCTCGACACCGGTTTCACCGAGGTAAATACGGACCTCTATTTCATGCCGAGTGATCGCGTGAGCTTCAATGTCGGCCACCGCTACCTGAGCGGCAACGTGCTCTTCCAGGATAGCTCGCTGCTCAATATCGGCGCACACTACCGCGTGAACGACAACTGGGCCGTCTCCGCTCGCGGCTCGTATGAATTCCGCGACCACATCTTCGAATC